>CAMLKS010000197.1 GCA_946480675.1 uncultured Bacteroidota bacterium | reverse complement strand
ACCTGTTGATGAAATATATTTTAGTGGCTGTGTCGCAATCCGGTTTTGTTTCCATTAGCGCCCAGGGGGAGTCAACAGTTATATACTGCTGTTTGATCAACGTGTCTGTGCAACCATTATACCCCACTATGAGGCGAACATCATAAATTCCTGGCTGTGAATAACAAAACGTAGGATCCTTAAGTTTTGATATTCCCAACTCAAAATACCAATCCCATTCGGTTACAATACCCGTAGACAAATCTGTGAAATGGATGCATTTGTTGTTACAGATGTGTGTATTGTCTTCGGTAAAATTCGCATCGGGCTTTGTACCCACCTTTATATACATACTATCAGTAGCTGTACAACCTGCACCGGTAGTTACCGTTAGTAATACACGATAAATGCCGGGTTGTGTAAATGTGTGTGTCGGCGTTTCCAGCGTAGAGGTACCACCATCGCCAAAATCCCAGTTCCATGCTGTAATGGGGTAAGGATATCTTCTTTTAATGTTATTGGGTGTAGTAGTGAAGGCAGAATCTGCAAAACGTACGGTTAATGGCGCACAGCCATCCTGCCTGTCAGATGTATCTTCTATAAAGAAATCGTGTACCTGGACATAATGTTCCTTGCTCACCGTATCCCTGCAGCCATCTGCTGTGGCTACTACCAGTGTGGGTGTGTAATAACCGTTTAGAGTGTAGGTATGTGTAGGGCTGGTAGCTATGCTCGTACCGGTAAAATCACCGAAATCCCACAGGTAACTGGCATAAGAGGCATTAGCAATAAACTTAGTGGTAATAGGTGCGGGGCAAAGTGTATCAGGGTCTATCACAAAATCGGCTACCGGCTTAGGGTAAACATTTATGGTTTTTGTGGCCATAGCACTACATCCGCGATAGGTATATGTTACTGTTACCGTTTGCGACCCCGAAGTATAGAATACAGGACTGGGTGCTGCATTAGTGGAACCAAAGCTCCATGAATAAGTACCTCCCGCAGGCGTACCGGTGGCTGTTGTGATGATGGGTACGCCTTCGCACACACCTGCAGCAGATGAAATAGATACCTGTACGTTATGGATATTTACATAATTGTTCTTGGTCAATGAGTCTTTACATCCGTTACCATCGGTAACTACCAGCTTGGGAGAGAACTGTGAGCCCGGACCACCTGTATATGTATGCGTAGTACTGCTGCCACCATTAAGTGTTGAGCTAAAGTCGCCGAAATACCAGTCGTATGTATAAGGCGGTGTACTGCCCGGTGTAGTACTAAATGTAACCACAGCGGGCGAACTGCAATTGTCTGCCGGTGATGCCGTAAAACTCGGATCTGGCTTCGGATACAGGCTAATATATGCAGGGCGGGTTTTCCTGCCCTGGCAGCCCCAGCTATTGGTAGCTACCAGTGTTACCGTATTAGGGCCTGAATTGTAAACTACCGACGGTGCTGCAAGGCTGGATGTACCCGGAGTAGCGCCACCCCCCAGGTACCATGTAAAGGTTGTGCTTGATTGGTTATTGGTATTATTGGTATATACTACATTCAAGGGGGCACAGCCTGTTACAGGTGTAGCAGAAAAATCAACAATTGGGGTATCGCGTATGATAACGGTGCGGGTAGTGCTACCGCTGGCAGCGCCATCCCTTATGGTAAGCGTAACCGTATATGTGCCGGGGGCTGAATATACACGGCTGGCGTATGTTTTATTATAGCTTTTAGAAGACCTGTCGCCGAAATCCCATTCCCAGTTACTGGAAGATAAAGTATAGCCGCTGGATGCTGAGCCATCAAAGTTGATAGTTTCTCCGGGGCAGGCAGCAGTAGGCGTTGCTGTAAAGCTGGCACTTATTTGAGCATACGTAACAGTATGCACTAATAAGAAAAGAACTAGAGCTATGAAGGGTATTTTCCTTAGGTTGGGCATGGACAACATATTGTGTCTTTAAAGTTAAATAATCCTTAAAAGAAATATTGCATATAACAACGATTACTGTGCATTTAAACCTTATTTTAATCTCAGTAATTTGGCATTTTGAGATTGTTTAATTATCAGTTAATATTATTTAATGCATGCTGTTTAAATATTAAAGTGATAACTGCTATTTTTGCAGACTTTTTTAAATATGCATCAGCCTTTAAGCAACCAGCAACTAATTGATGTGGCCAATGAATTTGGCACACCCGTGTACATTTATCATGCTGAAAAAATAGCAGAACAGTACAATAAGCTGAAGGATGCATTTAAGAGCCACCCTACCCGTTTTTTCTATGCCTGTAAGGCACTTACCAATATCAACATACTGAAATACCTGAAGAGCCTGGGTGCATCGGTAGACTGTGTGAGCATACATGAAGTGCAACTGGCACTGCGCGCCGGCTTTGCACCAAACGACATCTTATACACACCCAACTGTGTGGATTTCAACGAGATAGTAGAAGCACAGCAACTTGGCGTAAATATCAATATCGACAACATATCGATACTCGAGCAGTTTGGCAACCGTTTTGGCAGTGGCTATCCTGTTTGTATCCGTATCAACCCACATATAGAAGCAGGTGGTAATTACAAAATATCTACCGGCCACATAGATAGTAAGTTCGGTATCTCCATACACCAGTTGCGCCATATAGAGCGCGTTGTAAAAACTACCAAGCTGCATGTAAAAGGCCTGCACATGCATACCGGCAGCGAGATAAAAGACGTGGATGTATTCCTGCGCGGGCTGGATGTAATGTTTGAGATTGCCCGTCATTTCGAGCAACTGGAGTTTATAGATATGGGTAGCGGCTTTAAGGTACCGTATAAGGAAGGCGACCCGGAAACGGATGTAAAAACGCTGGGTGAAAAATTGACCGCTGCCGTAAAAGAATTTGAAGCAGAATATAACCGCACACTGGAAGTATGGTTTGAACCCGGCAAATACCTGGTGAGTGAATCGGGCTACTTTGTAGTAAAGGCCAATGTCATCAAACAAACACCGGCTACAGTATTTGTTGGGGTCAACTCAGGTTTCAATCACCTGATACGCCCTATGTTCTACGATGCTTATCATCGCATCGCCAATATATCGAACACCAAGGGTGCAGAACGCATTTATACCATAGTAGGTAACATCTGCGAGACCGATACTTTTGCCTGGGATAGGGTGCTGAATGAAGTGCGCGAAGGTGATTACCTGGCATTCTATAATGCAGGTGCCTATGGTTTCGAGATGAGCAGCAACTTCAACTCTCGCCTGAAGCCGGCAGAGGTAATGGTAAAAGATGGCAAAGCATTCCTGATACGCGAGCGCGATACATTTGATGACCTGCTGCGCAACCAGGTAGAAGTTTTGTAAGCATCCTTACTGAATATCCTATTTTTGGCTTTATTTACATGACGATAATTTTCGCTTATGAAAAGTATAGCTGTTTTTTGCGGGTCAAAAGAAGGATTCAATGAAGCATTTAGGGAGGCGGCCTATCAACTTGGTGCCATACTGGCTGAACGTAACATTACTGTAATATATGGCGGTGGCCGCATAGGGCTGATGGGCGCTGTGGCAGAAGGCGCCTTGCAGAATGGCGGAAAAGTGATAGGTGTGATACCACACTTTCTTCAAACCAAAGAAATAGCACATGAAGGCCTTACCGAACTGGTGCTAACCGAAACCATGCATGAACGTAAGGTGAAGATGCATGAAATGAGCGATGGCGTAATAACCTTGCCGGGTGGCTGGGGCACTATGGATGAAATGTTTGAAATGCTGACATGGGGCCAACTGGGCCTTCATAAAAAGCCCATAGCCTTGCTGAATGTAAATGGTTTTTTCGACAGCCTGAAAGTATTGATGAATAACATGGTGCAGGAGGGCTTCCTGAATGAGTGCACAAATGAAATACTACTAAGCAGTGAATCGATAGATGAACTGCTGGATATGATGCACCAGTACGTAGCACCTCCATCAGAACAATTCCTGAATAAGGCAGATACTTAATGACATATACGCTGCGTATCTTGTATATGCATGCATATCTATTCTAATTCACAACACACACTATGGCGCTAAGCAGGATATGGTCGGCTTTTATCATCATTGCTATTGCAGTAGCCGGCTTTAAATGCTTTATTGCAGACGATAACAGTATTTTCACCCGCATGGTTACCGGCAAAGCCGATGATGCACAGGATACTGTTTACTACAAGGCAGCCGGCATGCCTGCTTCCGGCTTCCATTCTGTAGAAAACTTTCATAGCTATATAGCCGCTTATGGATATAAAGAAGCTGATTCAATACATCCGGCTACTGTAATTGTAGCCAATAGTGCGCAGGAAGCAATGGCCTTGCAAGCACAGAATCCACAAGCGGAAAGATATAGCTATCAATCCATACAATATCACCTTACCAAGCGTGCAGATGGCATCATAGAAACCTGCAAGGGTGCTGTAAACATCTGTATCGGCCTGATAGGCATCATGGCATTGTTCATGGGTTTTTTAAGTATTGCCGAGCGTGCTGGTGGCGTGCAGTTACTATCACGCATCATTGCACCTTTCTTCTCGCGGATATTCCCCGGTGTGCCCAAAGGCCATCCTGCATACGGGCATATGATGATGAACTTTTCGGCCAACCTGCTGAACCTGGACAATGCGGCTACACCTTTTGGCATCAAAGCCATGCAAAGCCTGCAAGAGCTGAATGAAGATAAAGAAACCGCCAGCAATGCGCAGATCATGTTCATGTGCCTGCATGCATCGGGACTTACACTGATACCTGTTACCATTATTGCCTGGCGCTCTGCACTGAAAGCTGCCAGTCCTACCGATATTTTCATCCCCTGTATGATAGCCACTTTTGCGGCTACTATGGCTGCACTTATCATAGTGTCCATCCGCCAAAAGATAAACTTGTTCCAACCCGTGATACTGGCATGGATAGGTGGCCTTTCGGCGGTAATAGCGGGACTTGCGGTTTATCTTCGCTCGTTAGACACAACATCTATGCAGTCTTTCTCGGGCATATTGAGCAATGGATTGATACTGCTTATATTTCTTGCCATAGTATTGGGTGGACTGTATAAACGCATCAATATCTTCGATGCTTTTGTAGAGGGCGCCAAAGGTGGATTTGAAACGGCTATCAAAATTATCCCTTACCTGGTAGGCATGCTGGTAGCCATCAGCTTGCTGCGCACCAGCGGCACTTTCGATGTAGTGATTACAGCTATCAAAAGCCTATTCACCGCTATGGGTACCGATACACGTTTTGTAGATGGCCTGCCTACGGCACTCATCAAACCACTAAGCGGCAGTGGCGCACGCGGCATGATGATAGATACCATGAAAACGCTGGGGCCTGATTCATTTGCC
>CAMLKS010000196.1 GCA_946480675.1 uncultured Bacteroidota bacterium | reverse complement strand
GCTGACAATCAAACAATTGCGTTTTTACATCTCAAAAAACGAGCAAAAACTATCAAAAACTATCAACAGATATGAAATTTCAACATAAAGCCATTGCACCTCAGCATGAATACTTTATTAAACCAAAGGAAAGCCGCCAATAGCAACGAAAGGTTTCCTATTTTTGATGCCCATATCATAAACACCACTAAATAAATCAATCCCGAAATGACTATCGATAAGATAAAATTTGGCACCGACGGATGGCGCGCCATCATCGCCAAAGATTTTACTGTATATAATGTAGCCCGTGTTACCAAAGGTTTATCGCACTGGCTGCTGCAGCGCAGCGACCGCCCTACGGTGCTGCTGGGCCACGATTGCCGCTTTGGCGGTCCGCTGTTTGTAGAAACAGTAGCGAAAGTGCTATGTGCCAATGGCATTAAAGTAGTAATGGCAGAAGGCTTTGTAAGCACACCTATGATATCTTTCGGTGTGCTGCAGGTAGGTGCGCAGCAAGGGGTTATCATCACAGCTTCTCACAATCCGCCAACATACAATGGCTACAAGCTGAAAGGCGCACATGGTGGCCCTTCCAGTCCCAATGATATAGCTGCGGTAGAGGCCCTGATACCCGATACGGTAGAAATACCTAACGAAGGCCTGAAACACTGGCAGGCACAGGGCTTGCTGGAATACATAAACCTGGAGGATATGTATGTAAGCTACCTGCAGGAAAAGTTTGACATCGAGGCTTTGAACAAATCACCGTTCAAGCTGGCTTACGATGCTATGTATGGTGCAGGGCAAAATGTAATGCGCCGCCTGTTCCCTACCGCTACATTCCTGCATTGCGATGATAACCCTGGTTTCCACGGTCAGGCGCCGGAACCACTGGATAAAAACCTGCAGGAACTGGCAAAAACTGTTGCCAATACGCCTGAAATAAAGATAGGGTTGGCTACGGATGGCGATGCAGACCGTATAGGCCTGTACGATGAGGATGGCAATTTTGTTGATGCCCACCACATCATCCTGCTGCTGATACACTATCTGCACAAGTACAAAGGAATGACCGGCAAGGTAGCCGTAGCGTTCTCTGTTACCGACCGTGTTAAACGCATGTGCGATGCGTATGGCTTGCCAATAGAGGTAACGCCTATTGGCTTTAAATACATCAGCGAACTGATGACGCAGGAAGATATACTCGTGGGTGGTGAAGAAAGCGGCGGTATCGCTGTAAAAGGCCATATACCGGAGCGCGATGGTATCTACGATGGACTGGCATTATACCAGTTCATGAATGAAACAGGCAAAACACTAAAACAACTGTGTGAAGAGGTATATGAAGTAGTAGGCCGTTTCGTGTACGAGCGTAATGACCTGACACTGGAAAACGAAAAGAAAGAAGCCATCATCAAGAAGGCGGCAGATAAAGGATATACGCAGTTCGAGAAGTATGGTTTCGGACGTATAGAAGATATAGATGGTATCAAATACCACCTGG
Organism: uncultured Bacteroidota bacterium; assembly: GCA_946480675.1. The sequence continues at coordinate 3,870 of CAMLKS010000196.1, read as the reverse complement.
ATAACGGCGGCTGGGTAATGCTGCGTGCATCTGGCACAGAGCCATTGCTGCGTGTATATGCAGAGGGAAACAGCAAAGAAGAAACGCTGGATATACTGGAAGATGTTAAGAAAACGATACTCATGTAATTCCAAAACAAAGCCTGCTTATCAGCAGGCTTTGTAATTTAATGGAACCTTATTAGTTTTTTAGTATAACTTTATATATCACCAATCACTATACATCATGAACCAACTTCACGCAAAGCACGCTGCTCAAACATAGCCATTCCCAAACTTATTGAAATTACCTATGCACCTGCAAGCCCACTCATAGCATGTGTTGGCGCTACTATTTAAATCATCATTAAAAACCATTATTCATGAAAAACAACCGTTTATTAAATCTGCTCTCCTTAGCAGCAATGATGCTGTGGGGTATTCAATCAGCATTTGCATTTATTTCGCCTACCACTACCCCTGCTGCATTGCCGGGGCCGGGCACATCGGCAGCATGCCGTCCGCTGCATATTGGCAGCGATTCATATACCGGTATGAACTTCTATGGCACGGCCAGCAATTTGTATGCTCATAGCTGGAGCACTGCCGGCATGTCTAGTCCTTGCGTTGCAGGTGGCGCCGTTACAGGTATTGCCTATCGCCGGTACAATACCGCCAATACGGTAGTACTCCAATCAGGCTACCTGCCTTTAGCTCCGGATCTTATGGATCTGGAAGTAAGTATTGTGGTAGATGGCGCTGGCACTTATTACATAGTAGCCAGTTATTATAAAAATGGCGCAGGGCACTACTACCAGGTATTTAAATGGACAACTGCAGGTATAGGGGCTATAGGCGTACCAGTACTGTTGAATGCACAGAGCGGATATAGCCGTATCAGTATAGATGGTTTCCGTTGCAGGTATTTCACCATTACATGGGATGATCTGGGCACAGGCATACGTGCGCTGGCAGGCACCACTTCTGGCGGCGGTGTCACTTTTGGTTCAATGGCTACTATAGCAGGCTCTTCACAACAGGCTTTTCCTGATGTAGAAGTTTATAATGCCAGTGGCACTCCGCGGGTATCCTTTGTTTACTTTTTGAATAACAATGCCGCAGGCCAGGGAAATATTACAGTGTCGGATATTCCATGGGCAACTGTAATGGCAGGCGGAGGCATTGCACCGGCAGTAATAGATGTTAATCCCTCTGCCTTTGCCTACTGGACCCCGGGCACCTTCAGTATGTACACAGCAGCAGGTCCCGGCTCACTCAATCTAGACCGTCCGGATGACCATACTATCGGCAACTGGTCTTATATCTATACAGATGACTTCCAACGTATCAAAGCGCGTATGCGCAGCACGGGTTTATTGACAACATTCGTACTTAACAATGGTTCTATCGCTCCGCTGATAGACCTTACTACCAGTATGGGCAACCCAATGATAAACTACTGGCCAACCATCGCTTTCGATAACGATGGCGAGAACATACACTATGGCTGGTATTCTTACTATCCGGGTGCTGAATACGTCGCATTAAAAATGCATGTTAACGGTACACTGCTTGTATCAGACTATATGACGGTGTCAAACGTACCTAATTTATCGGGTACACAAGCCATGCAGTTCAGCAAGCAGAACGAAGACGCACGCCTGTTTGCTACATATACTATGTACAGTTCAGCTACAGATTACTACCTGAATAATAAATATGTACCATGGGGAGCCAGTGCATTTAAAACTACAGGCGTAGAAAACGTTTCAGATGCACAAGATGTACTGTTCTTCCCTAATCCATACACCAATGAACTGAACATACAACTGCCTGCGGAAATGAACGCACAGTTCCTCACCGTATCTGTAACGGATATAACAGGCAGGAAAATGGATGTACACGGTGCTATGGGCAATCTTATCAATAGCCACCTGAACCAGGTAAGCCGCACCTGGATACCGGGCATGTACTTAATAACAGTAGAAAATACTGCTACAGGTTTTATGCACACCTATAAAGTGCAAAAAGCAAACTAATACAAACAACACACATGCTATGTATAAGGCTGCCTGTCGAGGCAGCCTTATGTATTATTTACTCTTAATAGCTCATCTAATAGAGGAACCTGCGCAGGGTTCATCTTCTTTCGGGCTTCTGCTATGGTAAACCACGCAGCCCGGTCCACTTCCGGCACTTCTATCGTCTTCCCCGACCGTGGCGGCCATTCCATCGAGAATGTATTGCTTTGAATGGCATCGGCATCTATATCGCCCGCTATAGCAAAGGCATAGATGCGCTTACCGCTCTTTAGCTTCACAGGTTGCAGGGCTGTAAAATCGCCATCAATAGCTGTACCGGTTTCTTCCTGAAACTCCTTGCTGGCTATAGCCAGCAGGTGGGTCTCCCCTTCCGTTTCACCTTTGGGTATAGACCACGCGCCTTCATCCTTATGCTTCCAGAAAGGCCCGCCGGGGTGTACCAGGAATACCTGTAGTTCTTTATTCACCAGTCGATAGAGCAATATGCCGGCGCTTATTTTCATGCTACTTACTATAGGTAATGCGATAGATAACATTGGCAAAGTCATCAGATACGAGCAGGGAGCCGTCTTTCAGTTGCAGCACATCTACCGGCCTGCCCCAAGCCTTGCCGTTCTTCAGCCAACCTTCTGCAAAAGGCTCATAGCTTACAGACTTATCGCCATCCAGCTTCACCATGGTAAGCCGGTAGCCAATGGGCGTACTGCGGTTCCAAGAGCCATGCTCAGCTATTATAATACGGTTCTTATACTCAGCCGGGAACATACTACCGGTATAGAACTTAACACCCAACGCAGCCGTATGTGGTGCTAGCACCGCTACCGGCGGTGTAAACTCACTACATGCATGCCTGTCGCCATATTCGGGATCTTTGATAGTGCCCGCATGGCAGTAGGGGTAACCGAAATGCATATTAGCCTGTGGTGCAGTGTTCAGTTCATCGCCGGGCACATCATCGCCCATCTGGTCGCGACCATTTTCGGTAAACCATAGTGCCTTTGTATCAGGATGCCAGGTAAAGCCCACCGTATTGCGTATGCCATGGGCATATACCTCAAACCCACTACCATCGGGGTTCATGCGGGTAATGGATGCATAACGTGGGTCTTTCTCATTGTCATCACAGATATTGCAGGGCGCACCTACGGGCACATACAGCTTATCGTCGGGCCCGAAAGCTATGTACTTCCAGCCGTGGTGTGTATCGCCGGGGAAGTTATCGCTTACCAATACAGGCTTCGGGGGATTGGCAAGGTTGGCTTCTATATTATCAAAGCGCCATACATTGTTGACTTCGGCCACATATAGAGCCCCCTGCCTGAAGGCTACGCCATTGGGCATGTTCATGCCGCTGGCTATGGTATGCCGCTCATCGGCTACGCCATCTGCATCCTTATCTACAAGGGCATATACCTTATCGCCCTGGCGGTTGCCAACAAAGATGGTGCCTTTATCCCCCATCGCCAGCGAACGGGCATTATCAACACTATCGGCAAATATGCTGATGTGAAAGCCGGCCGGCAGCTTGATATCCTGCAGGCGCGGGTCCTCTACCTTATGGAGCGCTTTGTTCTTACAGGCGCTGTTAAACGTACATAGTGCCGATAGCAAAATGGTTAATGCAAAATACCTGGTATGCATGGACAAAACGGTTTTAGAATGGTGTTACAAAAGTTATACCCTCACTACCTCATTACAAATATCGGCTATTCACCCCTACATTTTCTGCATTCACCCATAGCTTGTTAAGCGTTTGCAAACCAGTTCCTAACAACCGGTTAACCTGCCTTTAAAGTTTGGCTATCAGCCTGCCATAGGGCCATATTTGCATCATCAAACGAACAAACACA
>CAMLKS010000195.1 GCA_946480675.1 uncultured Bacteroidota bacterium | reverse complement strand
CAGGTTTTGTATCAGTACGAATGCATTAACATACAGCGCATTCTTCCTCATGTCACCTTCTTTATCCTTACGCAGTTTTATCTTGAAGTCCTTATCAATCTTCATATCCAGGTTGTAGTGCCAAGGCTGACGAGAACCATTTACACTACCTTCTATAACGGTACCTACCAGCAGCGGTTGTGCATACTTGGTATATGGCTCACCGCTACGCGTACGGAAGATGAAGTTTACACCAGCATTTTGCAGGATATGTTTACCACCTACAATAGGGCCTTCATTATCTGCATACCTGTAGTCAACTGTAGTAACGATAGTATGACGGGAATCGTAGTCTAACACAGATACATAACGCAGGTTGGGCAGGCCGGCTTGTATAAAGTTGGCAAGTATGCCCGAACCAATACCACCACGTACCGTTGTGCTAGAGCTGGAACCTGTACCTTCTGCAAATTGCAAGGTATAGGAAACGTTCATACGTATATTATTAACACGGCGCAGATCGTAAGCCAATGTCAAACCTTTGGTTGTAGAGAAGTCCCTATTACCTAAGCTGTAGTATGTTATTGGCCATGCATACAGGTAAGGACGCACCTGTATCATATCTTTACGCTCTTTATAGAAACCTGTAATGGTAATCGCAGATTGTTTAGTCAGCGCTTGTTTGAAACCTACTTCATAGTCAAACATTTTCTGCGGTTTCAGATCCGGGTTTGGTATGATATCCTGTGCATTTGTAGTAAGGAAGTAGTAGTCTGCAGCAGTAGCATATACACCTACCATTGGCCTTTGTACCAGCACATCGTAGTGCGCAAAGAACAGAGCCTGATCTGATATCGGGAATGAGAACGATACACGAGGCATTACATTTACCTGAGGCTTATAATCCGTAAACGAGTTGTTAGGATTAAAAGTACTATCTGTAATACGCTCGTTCGGGTTAGATAACAAAGGTTGTGGATCACGGCCATCACTGTAGTTTTTCAGTACAGTAGGGTCTTCTATCAGCTTACCTTTATAGTCATACCAATCGTCGCCATTGCGATAACCAATGATTTTTTTGTTAAGCGCATTGTTATTATCAACGTACACTACATAGTCACCGCCTATGTTACCGGGTATTACATCATTATTTAAAGGGTTAGTTACAGTACCATATTTAGGGTCTAAGGTATGTCTTGTATCAACTTTCAATACATCATACAAAGAATACGGATCCTTCAGCACTTTTGTATTGGCATCGAAACGATCGATACGCAGGCCCAGGTTAAAGTTGATATCCTTGAACTGGAATTTATCCAATACATAAGCCGCTATATAGCTTGGCCTGTATGCTCCCATATCACGGGTATAATTACCATTCGCATCTTTCTTTGTAAAGAAGTCGTTGAAGTTAACCTGTCCTTTCTGCTTTTTACCCAGATAGTTATAGCCATAATAATCTGTAAACTGATAACCGCTATTCAAAAGTTCGTCAGCAGAGAACATATCCAACGAGAACATTGACGGATCGTAATTGTCAATATCTATATATTCTGTTTTACCTACGCCCAGTTTTTTCCTCAGGTTCATATCGAAAGTAGATTGGAAACCGGTATCTACCCTATTATAATAAATAGTATCGAAAGGGGATGGAGATACCAGGCCAGCTTCTACATCGGCCCTTGTATACGTTTTACCACCCACCAGGAATTGAGGGTTAGAAAAATCCAATGATATGTGCCTGTTTGTCAGCTGGCGGCCATACTGCCAAAGGTTAGATCCACCACTTACAGCAGCATTAGCTGAAAAGCTCTTTTCAACACGCTGTTGATAATAAAGGCCGAATTCAATCTGATGTCTTGTTTTACCAGGTTGAAGGTCAAAAGATGCATTCACATCTACGGCAAACTGACTCACATCGGCATATTGATAATAACCTATACCCTGGCCAACATTTGAGAACATGGGAGAACCATTAGGATAACCATATGTAGGCTGCGGGAAATAACCATTTATCAATGCACCCTGAGGGTAAATCTGATAAATGCTGGCAGGACTGTATCCCAGCTCGTTAAAATATTGCGATGTATAATTAGCCAGAACCGGGTTCAGTTCAGAACGTTCGTATCTAACGCTTTGAGATACACGGTCTGCATACAGTTTGATACCTGAAAGTTTAGTACTATCATCTATACCAGGTGCATATATCTGTGTATAGTCCGTAAAGAACTTACCTACATATGCATATTTAAATATGTCTTGTCCGAAATCCGGATGTTCAACTTTTGAATGCTCCTTTTGGTAATCTGCCTGAACAGAGTAGAATGCATTAGATATTAATGGCTTCTTTTCGCCCGGCTGGGTTTGTGCTTTACCAAAACGTTGTGTCAGGCGTATGTAACCACGACCGGTATAGTTTTGAACTATAGGCATGGCGTCCGGAGAGAAAAGAGAGTAATAACGGCTATAACCACTCTCACGAGAATAGTTGAATGTACCACCTGCTACTAAGCCCAGGTTTTCAGTAAGCTGAAAATCTAACCTACCGTTCAAACGGCCTTCAATAGCTTCTGCATTTACGCGCTGTTTGGTAGTTTCAAAATCATCGGCACGCAAAAATTCCGTAGCATTTTTAAATACAGGCACACCATTCTGGTTAGGAACAGATACAAGTGGCCTTTGCTGTATTTCAGCCAACTTATCATCTTTTACTTTTACATTCTCAAAATAAGATGGCCTCCTGTCTTTATCATAATATAAGTCACCGTCTATCCTGAAACCAACAATAGGCTTTTTATTTTTAAGGCTGTCCTTTTTGCTGAATAATGGCCCAGCCAGGTTAAAGTTTACCAGGTTGTGCCCATAACCATCTACTGATTTTTCCAACAATATGCCGGCAGCTAACTGGTCAGATATACCTTTTGTAGTAATGTTTACTACACCACCTAAGGCGTCACCATATTTTGCGGAAAGACCGGAACTCATTACTTCTACCTGGTCAATGGCATTCTGGGCCAGGTTTGTACCCCTGCTGCCGTATACACGTATACCATCGATGATGTATGCAGTACCTTCACTTCGTGCACCACCTAAGCTCAATGCACCGCCTTCTTGTGCCTGATAAACACCTGGATTGGTTGATACTACTGAAGCTGTGCTACGCGTAGGCATGTTCTCGATCTCTTCTGAAGTAATGATCTTCTTTTCTTCAAACGGATCGATCAGCGGAACCTTATACGCTACTACCTGTACTTCATCCAGTTCTTTCTGGTTCAGTTCCAGGTCTGCATTCAGGGCAGTAGTCTTGTCCGGGCTAACGATAACATCTTTTGTCAGCTTGGTTTTGTAAGACGCATAAGAGATCTTAACGTCGTAACGACCGGGGTTCAGCGGTTTGATAAGGTAGTTACCATCCTCGTCTGTCGCTGTACCACCTTTAGGCAAGCCACCCTGGCTTACCTCTACTATAGCACCAAGAATGGGCTGCTTTCTTTCATCCAGTACCTTACCGGTAATGGCACCAGACTGTGCCATGGCCGTGCCTGCAACGCCTAAAAACAGCAAAAGGAATAAATAACGTAGTGAACGTGTCATATCCTGCATTAATAAATTATTAACCAAATGAACGGTAAAGATAAAAACTTCTGTTAAAAGTACTACGGGAGGTAATAATTTTTGTCAGATTAATGTTTGTTTTCCTTATATTATCGTACTTACGCATACAACTTACCCATGTATGACAATTTTGCTTAGCAAAGATTTACTCATTTTATATATGGCCTCGTAGCTATAGCCTGCTATATGTGGCGTCAACACTACTTCCGGGCGGTTGGCAATACTATCAAGCAATGCCCTCATTTCTTCGCTCATCTTGCTTAATGGTTCTTCTTCCCATGCATCAATACACGCACCACGTATCTTTTTTTTCTGCAATCCATCCCACAATGCGTAGGTATCTATTACAATTCCACGTGATGTGTTTATAATAACGAAAGGTTTGTGCATTTTTTCAATAAATGCGGCATCCATATAATGGTAGGTATCTTCCCGCAGCGGCACATGAAAACTTATAATGTCTGCCTCCTGCCATATGTCTTCCAGCGATGCTTTCGATACATATTTTGGATAGTCTTCCTGGTTATACTTATCATATACCATTATCTGCACATCAAAGCCCATCAGCTTTTTGGCAAATGCACGCCCTGTATGGCCAAAGCCTATAATACCTATCGATTTGCCATCCAGCTCCACACCTCTGTTCTCATCGCGCAGCCACTGGCCTTGCTTTACTTCATTATTGCTTTTTATAATGCGCTTGTTAAGGCTCAGCAGCATACCCAATGCATGTTCGGCCACGGCATTGGCATTCCCCTCCGGGCTGCTGAAGCAGTTGATACCTTTCGCCTGTGCATATTGCACATCTATCACCTCCATACCGCTGCCCATGCGACCTATCCATTCCAGCACGGGGGCATTGTCTATCAGTTCGCGGTTCAGTTGCAGGCGGGTAGATGTAATGACACCGGAGCAGTCACGTATCCCATCAAAAGCCTGCTGCTGGGTTATCTGCTCTTGCACCATACATTCATATCCGTTGGCCGTTAACCAATCGGTGAGTATGCGGTGTACAGGTGCGGCAATGAGTACTTTCCTGTGTTGGCTCATGGCTGAAATTGCTTGTGCAGTGATACGAAATCGGCAACAGATAGTTGCTCGGCTCTTTTATCAAAAATCTTATCGGTAAGTGCTTCGGGTGGCAAGGTGCCTTTCAATGCATTGCGCAGTGTTTTGCGGCGCTGGTTGTAGGCGGCCTTTACCAGGTTAATGAATTTTCGTTTATTATCTATCTGGTGCGGGTTTCGGGTATTCTTCAGCCTGATGACACCGCTCTTTACCTTCGGCGGTGGTGTAAAGCAGTTTTCATGCACATCAAAGAGGTATTCCACATCAAAAAAAGCCTGCATCAGCACGCTGAGTATGCCATAGGTCTTTGAGCCCTCTTTGCAGGCCACACGCTGCGCCACCTCTTTCTGAAACATGCCGATCACTTCATTTACCTGCGGCTCCCAGTCCAGCACTTTAAAGAGGATGGGCGATGAAATATTATATGGGAAATTACCAATGATATTGAACTGCCCTTCAAATGGCACATCGGCTTTCAGTATATCTTTCTCTATGATCTTATCCTGCAATACAGGGTAGGTCTTTTTCAGGTACTCTACCTTCTCGGTATCTATCTCTATGGCTTTGTAGTCTACACCCGGCAGCTCTATCAGATACTTGGTGATGGCACCGCCACCGGGGCCTATTTCCAGCAGCTTTGTACCTTCTGAATCCGTTAATTGCGACACGATCTTGCGGCACATATTCTCATCGTGCAGAAAGTGCTGGCCAAGGCTTTTCTTTAAAGTGTATGGTTGCGACAAAATGTTATTATTGAAA
>CAMLKS010000194.1 GCA_946480675.1 uncultured Bacteroidota bacterium | reverse complement strand
TGAAAATAATGCTATAATTATTAACGCCGCTTGGGACACGTACGTAATACCTTGCACGCTCTGCCTGCGCGCCGGTACTACTATTGCCCAACTTTAGTGAATACACACCGCCTGATGGTGCTACTACCGGGAACCCACCATAAAAGTCTGTAGCTGAACCGCTCATTAGGGTATGCCTGCCTGTAATGGCACCGGATAGCGTACCTGTACTTATAGGGCAGCAAGTACCGGTATATAAATTCCAGTTGTTGAAATTTCCTGATTCAAAATCTATATTAGGCGGACAACTAACCGTTTGGGCATTACTGTAAATTGAATAGAGTAATAGGTTGATTAGTAGTAGAATAGTTAGCCTCACATTTACCATACAAGAATGGTTTATAAATTATCAGATTCACAATTGCCACTGTAGTATAAAATTATAAGATTATCCACAATTTATCAACAGTAGCTAAAATTTCGCTATTCCGTAAAAGTATTATTTGTAATTAATAAAAATAATACGTAATAGCACTTTTAATAAATATATAATGCTATCAGCTACAGGTATTCCTACCTGTACTGGTTATTTGTGTGGATTTCGTAAGTTTTATATGATGTGTGGTGGGATGTATAAAGTATTACCCAGTGCCGCTCTGAATGTCACTTAATCTATTATCCTGAAATCTTTTGCAGGAATAAATCTCTCAACCTTTCCGTTCTCGTACAAATATAATTCATTATTATTACGTTGGTCGCCAAATATTAAAAAATTGGGGTTATTAGCTATCTGGATGCCATAAGGATGTTTTTCATCTACGGCTTTGCCTTTAAAACTAATAACGACTACATCATATTTGTTGCCTTTGTAATTCAATTTCGCTTCTTTATAGGTAGGATAGCTAACTCCTTCATATTCAGGCTGTATAAGTGTTTTTTTCCACTGCATTTTTTTATCAGCAAGTGGGGCAATAAGATACATGGTTTGCCACTGCCCGCTGGAAGGGTAGACCAGCAACTTTTGTTTTTTGCTGCCATATAACTGGCATACTACTTCCGGTACCGATGCTATTGAAACCAGTGTGGCTTTGGTTGGTTTTTCATTGTCTTCTTCATCACCTTCTCGCGGCTCTGGTGTAGTTATTTCAAAATAAGGAGGTTCTTTTACAGGCACCAGGCTTTTAATGTCTGAATCTATTCTTTTGTTCTTCAGTGCTTCTGCCTCTTTTGTATTGCTATGTGCTACGGTTGTAGAGTCTATCGTATTATTTACTGCTATTGTATAGTTACTATCAATAGTGTTGATGATAGTAACTGCAGTTTCTTCGTGAAGGTATTTGTTATTATCAGCTGTTCCGGGAGCAGGCAATTTTTGTAGTGCAGGTTCCTTTACCTGGCTATAATAATATACAGCACCGCCCATGCCAATCAGCAATAGCAGTAATAGGAAAAATGCGGGGTCTTTTTTCGGATTCATATTATTGAATCACTTTCGTTTTAGAGTTACATCAATGTGATAGGGTACTGATTGCTTATTTGATTTCTATTTCTACCTGTGCGGCTTCCAACGGTATATCATCATCCAGTGCATCGGCCAGCGCTACTAAGGTATATTTACCACTTGGTACGCTTCCCTTGGGCAATTTAAAGTCGAGTTGCCTTACTTGTTTCGGGAACAAGGGTACATCGTCTTCAAGAAATGTTTTCTTTTCACCGGTTGCATGAGAAGAAAGCTCTATGGACATATTGCACCTTATTTGCGCGCCACCCTGGTTTTTAACCATGATGCGGTAAGTAGTATCATTTACCGGCTTGAAGCTCAGCATTTTCAAATCCTTTGCCATGCCGGGAAAGTTTACGTAGACATGCGAACCTACTTTTATAGCATTCTCTATAACCGTAGTAATATTACCTGACTGATGAGGTGGCAGGTTTTCGCGCGGCATTTCTGCTACTATCATAGCCCACTTCATTTCATCGGTATCAATAGAGTCGGGCACGGATACCGTCACACCAATATTACCCACCTTACCGGCACCTACCTCTATGTAGGTCTTGTCCAATGTTATCCAATTAGCGCAAGAATTTTTGATAGTCCCGGGCTCATAGAATATGATATTGCCACTGCTATCTCTGGTGAAATCTTTTACCGTGAGATTTATCTGGTAAGGTTTTGATTTTCTATTTACTATATAAAAGGTTTGCTTTCCTGTTTTACCACGGTCCAGGTTGAAATCGAAAGAAGCCGGGCCAAAAGAAAGGAAAGTTCTCTTCTTTGCAGTGTCTGTTGCGAGTTGGGCCGAATCGGCAGCTATCACTTTTTTGATGCCTTCATCAGACTTTTTGGACTGAGCTGTAGCAGAAAGTGTGCATAATGTGCAAAAAATTAATGATGTTATTTTATTTTTTGTAAGCATTTGATAACTATATTTGTGGGTGAGGTTCCGTATTATTTTTTTGTAATTTGGAAGCGAAAATAATAGTTTTTATAAAATGTTATGAAAAAAATTGCGTTCGTATTATTACTAACAACACCTATCGTTGGTAAAGCCCAAACGGCTTATACCAGTTCGATTAGTAATAATACGCCATCTATAAGCGCATCTGCATCCCCTAACAAGCCAAACAATAGCATTGAAGTAAAAGTCAACAATCCCTTGTTCTTTAATTACCGAACAGTTGATGACCTTTTACACCCACAAATTGTAAACAATGCATTTGAAGTAAAGCTTAAAGCTCAGCAGTCTGCCAATAAGGTGTATGCCCAGGTAAACTTTTCGGGCAAAAAGCATAAAGCAGTGCCCGACGGCTGGGTGTCTTTGTTATTAGTGAATAAGACATCTCCCAATGCCATGGCCAGCGCTACTGCTGTTCCTTTATCTGAATATCCTACCTTGCTGCTAACACAACCCACGGCGGTTGATGATATGGAGTATTACTCATTTTATTATAATGTAGTATTAAATCCATTAACACAGCATATACGTCCTGACAACTACAGCTTTTCTATAACCTTTACAATGACACAGCCATGAGGATAGCCTATATATATATAATAGGGCTGCTGTCTCCGCTATCAGCATTTGCCCAGAACAACGGCACATCTATACAGGGTAATATAAATATGCCATCGCTGATACAGCTGGATGTGAATTATCCCGAAAACCTGAATATCGGTTTTGATAACCTGGAAGAGTTTGCAAAAGGCAAGGTATATCCTAATTGCATAAACCTGGCTGTAAAAAGCAACTGCCCATGGGTTATAACTGTAAGAAGCGGTAATAATGATTTTGCGACAGCTGCTAAAACATCTACTACTGTTCCCAGCAGCATTATTAGCGTAAAGCCAAGTAACAGTAACGAATATGTAAGTGTATCTACTACGCCTAAGCCCTTGTTGGTAAGCGACAATGATAACGTTATTAATAATTACCACCTTGACCTGAAGATGGGTACACCGTGGAATGCGGAAGGTGGTAAGTATGATCTTAATTTTGTATTCTCTATTTCTGCACAGTAACCGTTATTGCTTTTAATATTATAAAAAATAAAGCGCAGTGAAAACTGCGTTTTATTTTTTTGCCATCTTGAAGCTAGTTTTTTCTACTTCCATTACTGTTTTCTTTTATGTCAGTCGCTGGCATAGCATTTTTATTAGTATCAATCGGGAATTGCCTGCTTCGAAAGACTGAATCTGCTCTTTTTGTGGCATTATTATTACTGATTTGCACAGTAGTGTTGACGGTAGTGCTAACAGAACTGCGTTCTACCTGCGCAAAAGAGGCAGAAAATGCCATTATTGTTACTGAAAGGAATACTATTTTTTTCATAACGGGGAGTTTTTCGGACAAATATACCCCAAAACAGATGCTAAATCGGCTAGTTGCATTGTGTTTTTACATAATATGTATGTAAAAACGTTAAAATTCACCAAACTAAATTTTGCCTTAAAATTGTTCATTTCCTGTGGAAGGGTGTGGATAACCTATCGTGTTTTGAAACATTATAGCTAGCTGCAAAGCCCGACCCATTCATTTTAATTTTTACGTTAATACTTTTTTTTTATATAAATTGTTAGTATTCATCTATTTAAGTTTTGAATTTTTACTTGAAACGGCTTTGTATTATATATTAATATAATAAAATTGAATTTTTGTGAATATCCACGTCTGCCTCATAGATACGACTGCAAATACCCCTGTTTTGTGAATTGTTTTAAGTTTTTTCAAAGATTTTCGAGGCCATTCCTAGGCTCTTGTCAAATGCACTATTGGTGCAGGTTTTAGCAAATATCTGATAGTGTTTTTCTTATCTATAGTCATCTTCTTTTTCGCATTATTGATTGAAAAACAAGAATTAATAGCAATTCTGTGGTTATTAGGTTAATAAATGAGTGTACTTCTGAGCCACGTTTGATAGAGATTTGCAGTACAAACTTTTTTTAACCATTTAAAAACAAAAACAATGAAAAAAATCGTTCTGGCTTCTGCCATCGCATTCGCAGCTATCTCAGCTAACGCACAAAGCATCATGCCATCTACTGCTGATCGTTCAGAAGATGCTGCTAACCTGAACATTACAATGACTCTGCACAACTGGATCGACATCGACAACGAGAACACTAACCTGGTAAGCGCTGAGCCTAACTCTTGGACTGACCTGAACTATGGTTGGAACGTAGGTGCTGCTCCTTTCCACCTGTCTGCTTCTCGCAAATGCAAAATCCAGGCTCTGGCTACTAGCATGCGCGAACAAACTGGTACACACGCCACTAGCGATGTTCCAGGTTGGTTCTTCGGTGCTCAATACCTGTCTCTGGAAGCTGGTCTGTCTGGCTTGTCTACATTTCCTTTCATAGGTGTTACTGGTCCTGGTTTCTCTGACAACTGGATCCAAGATAACAACCTGTCTAACGCTAACGACGTTTACACAAGCAACCAAGGTATGTTCCTGCGTCGCCTGACTCCAGTTATCGGTGCGTTCAAACAATCACCTAACGGTACTTACTACACTCTGAACCTGAACGGTGGTACTTACAAAGGTACAGTTACTTTCACTGCTACTCTGAACTAATCAACCTTCAGTTCAATAGATAATTAAGCCCTTCCTTCCTTAAGGGAGGGCTTAATTTCTAAATCACCTACCCCCAACCACATAAAATGAAAAGCAGAGAGATGGGAATAATAGAGAGTTTAGCATATAGAAACATATATCTCTTTCGTTTTTTAAATGACCCCCGTGAACAAAAAAGCACATTTCCTAAGTCTCCTTCTTTTACTCACGATTGCAACAATCACCCCTGCGATCGCGCAACTTTCCACTGCATTTAAAGCCAGTTTTAAAGATTCACTGGTTGCAAACAAACAAAACCGAATTTTATACAATGCTATCGCTATCACAAATACAGGTAATGATACGCTTGTAATATCCGGAAGGGTAGTTATCCCTACTGGTTGGAGAACACTTACAGGTGTTGTCCCCACCATTGCACTTACAATT
>CAMLKS010000193.1 GCA_946480675.1 uncultured Bacteroidota bacterium | reverse complement strand
CAACACTGGCTATTCAGAATAAATGGCGGGTTCGTGTCTTCCCCACCGCCGTAAATTTACATAGCAATATTACGTGTATTCTGATAATAACAAAAAAATATTTTTTTCGTCGCAATGACGGGGTAGGGTATCACAACAAAAATGCCTGCATGTAGCAGGCATCTTGTGTGGTGTGCATAGTGTTAGGTGTGGTTAGTTTCTTTCAGCCACTTCTTTCAGTTTGGCAAGGGCTTTAGGCCACATGCCTTTCATCATATCTACATAATCATCTACCATATCAGTATCTATGGTCAGGTGGGTTTTGCCATCTACATCTTTCAGCGTATAGTTTTCCATAGCGCCCTTCCATTGCTTTACCTTATCGCTGGTGGTATCTTCCACGCCATCCCTCATTTCGCCCAGGTGTTCTATCGACATGTATTCATTCGGCACATTATCGGCAATGCGCGATACCATGCCGCCTTTCCCTTCGCCATCCAGGAAGAGTACTTTGCTGCCCTTTGCCCAATCGGTACGGGCATGAGAGCCGGGTGAAAATGCGCTGGTCCATTCGCGGTAGTTGGCATCATCCCACAGGGCACTCCATACTTTTTCGCGTGGTGCATTGATGGTTGTTTCAAATTGTAGCCTTTGCATAATTGGTGTTTTTAGTGTTTATGTAATTGGTTTCCTTTCGATGTATGTACGATACAAAGATGCAGCAGATAACCGACACCAATAGTGTGCCATCGCGACTAATTGAAGGGGCAATTGCGACTTGTTGATTAGTTGATTGGTTTACTTGTTGATTAGTTGATTAGTTGATTGGTAGTGTATTAGTAACGATGCGAGTAGCCCCTTTAGGGGTTTGGGGTGAATACTCTTGATTAGCAATCACACAGGAAAGCCCCTTTAGGAATTTGAGTGAATACTTATTGCCCAATTAACTAATCAACTGATTAACCAATCAACCAGTCAACTAAAACTTCCCCGGCGTATAATCCAGTTCTTTAAAGTATTCTACATCATTCAGCAGGCTGCGGCGTTGCAGTTGCTGTTGTATAAATGCGGTGAGCGATGAGATAGGCGAGAGGATGAATATGGCTACTATCAGCAGGCGCTTGAAGAAGGTAACACGGCCTTGCCTTTCGGATGCACCGGGGCCGCCTTTCTCGCGTATATACTTTGCCCATTTGCGAAAGTTGGTCACACCACGGCGTTCCAGTATGATCAGCCCGGGCTTCAGGTGTATGGCACCCATCAACAGCAGTTCTTTATGCAGGCTGCCCAGCTTGTTTTCTGTAAGGTGGCGAAAGATAGGCATACCAAAGCGTGATGCACGCCTGATGTCATTATCCTGCACACCGGCAGCAGGTAACAGTCCCGATGCTTCCTTCTTACCCTTGAACGACCAGCGTATCACCGTGAGTACAGAAATGAGGTTGGGGTTGGTATCCGTCAGTACGATGTTGCCAACGAGGTTCGCCCCTATTTTCAGGAAGTATTCTTTCAGTTTCTCCTGGCTGTGCAGCCACATATTGCGGCAGCCGTTTACAGTTATCACCGGTTTGCCCTTCAGTATCTGTGCATCCTCACTTTGCAGGAAGGATGAGATGGGTAATGAAGGATTGAGGAACCATGTTTGATGCCCGAATATTACCAGGTCGTAGTGTTGTGCCTTTATGCTTTCCGGCAGCGGGTTCATGGCTATGGGTATATGCTGCACGGTTTCGGGCATGGTATCGAAGAATTTCGATGCCTTCCACGGCAGGGCATAGGGCACTACGGGTGTTAGTGGTACAAAATCTATATCGGCCTTATCCCTGATGTCGGACGTGATGCTATCTAGAATATCGCGCAGTTGTCCGCTTTGGGTATAATACAATACAAGGATACGAGGCTTCATGCTGTGGTTTAAACTACGGTAAGGTACATATATGCATAAGAGAAGCGGGCGCTTTCGGGTACCATCACCAGCAGGCGGTCGCCTTTCTTCACCTTGCCTGTGTTCAGCATTTCTTCCAGCATAAAGTAGGCCGATGCGCTACCTACGTTGCCCACCTTTGGCAGGTTGTAAAACCATTTTTCAAATGGTATATCCATGCCTATCTCCGCGTGGTACTTATATATCTGGTGTTTAAAGAATTCGCTCGACATATGGGGCAGGTAGTAGTCTACCATATCCACCGTCAGGTTGTGCTTGGCCATCAGTTCTGCCAGGTATATACCACCTTTGGGTACTATGTTTTCGCCCAGCAGGCGGGTATCTTGTTTTACAGAAAAGATGCTCTCGTTCGTCCAGTCTTCTATAGCATGGTCGTTCCAGCCGGTCAGTTCTGCTGTTTCTTCATTTTTGGTAGCCCCAGCATACATACAGGTTTCCAGCTCGTTGGCAAAAGAGGTGGTCTCCAGCCATTCTATACGGTAAGAAAGCCCGTCCTTATTCGGTTCCGACTGTATGAGCGCAGCCGCAGCACCATCACTCAGCATCCAGCGCAGAAAGTCTTTTTCAAAAGCTATGTAGCCGTTCTCTTCCAGTTTGGCCAGGTTCTCTGCCTCCGGCTGAAAGCGTGAGGCATGCATCCAGGTGCTCATCTTTTCAGAACCGCAGCCTATGGCCGTATCTGCCATGCCCGATGCGATGGCCATATAGGCATACTTCAGCGCCTGCATACTGCTGCAGCAAGTGCCCGCTGCCGATATCAGCTCTACACGCCTGCCCATATCCAGTGCGCCATGCACCATAGAGCCGTGAGAAGGTATGACTTGTTCGGGAGAGCTGGTACCTACGGCCAGTATCTCTGCTTTATCTATAGTTATCTTATCGTCAAACAAACCCCTGATGGCGTTAGCGGCCATCTCTACATTGGTATGGGTGCTCTTGCCATCGCGAAAGGCGTAATAGCGTGTTTTGATGCCATTGTTTCGCAACACTATGGCCCGTGCTTTTGACGGTTTGCCATTTACCATGCCCAGCACACTTTCCATCTCATCGTTGGCTACCGGTCCGTTAGGTAAAAATTTTGAAAGACGTGTAATATAAACGGGTCTCACTATCTATGTTTCAATTTGGGTTTGCAAAAATAATCATTCTGTCACGCTTTAATAATAACGTGCCAAAAATGTTGCAATAAGGGGTTGAAAATAAGTCTTTTTACGTTGCCTGCAATAGCTTTCGCCTTAATAGCAATATAGCCATACCCCTTCGGGTACAGCTATATGCGCTCTGTTATTATATATAAGCACTAAAAAAACGTTTACTCTTCGCTTGCCTGTTTCAGCCCGCGGATACCATAATAATACATACCCTTGTAGCCGGGGCGTATGCCACCTATCTGTATATTCCCGTTGCTGTTGGCTATAATACGTTGTATATCCTCGGTGCTTTTTACCGGCACATCATTTACGCTGGTTATCACAAAGCCATTGGGCATTTCGGTACTGGCCAGTGTGCCTTTGCCCACGTTGGTCACTACTACGCCGTTGCTTACGTTATATTTACTTTTTTCTTCACTTGTCAATGCCCGCATAGAAGCGCCTAAGGTATTATCTACCCGTGGTGCAGGTTCGGTCGTCATTTTGGTAGAACCATCCAGCGTGGTCAGCTGTACGCTTACGGTTTTGCTAACGCCATTGCGCAGGTAGGTAACACTCACATTATCGCCAGGGTGGTAGCGGGCTACCTGTTCCTGCAGCTGTGGTTCGGTACTTACCGGTGTGCCATTTACATGGGTAATGAAGTCGCCCTTTTTCAAGCCTGCCTTACCGGCACCACGGTTGGGGTCTACACCATTTATAAATACGCCATCTGTACGGTCTATGCCCAATGCGGTAAGCTGTTCGGGTGTCGCCATCTTCCTGTCTATCAGCGATACACTCAGGAAACCACGCTGCACCTTGCCAAATTCCACAAGGTCGTTCGTTACCTTCCGTACTATATTAGCAGGAATGGCATATGAATAACCTGCATATGAGCCTGTAGGGGAGGCTATAGCAGAGTTGATGCCTATTAGTTGGCCATCAGTATTTACCAGCGCACCACCACTGTTACCCGGGTTTACCGCAGCATCGGTTTGTATGAACGATTCTACCGGTGTGCCCGATTGCGACCTGTTGATACCTATAGAACGGCTCTTGGCACTTACGATACCGGCTGTCACCGTAGCATCCAGCGTCAGCGGGTAGCCCACGGCCAGCACCCATTGCCCCAGCTTCACATCGTCCGAATTACCAAATTCCAGGTAGGGCAGGTTCTTCTCGTTTACCTTCAGTATGGCAATATCGGTAGATGGGTCGGTAGCCACCAGCTTGGCAGTAGCGGTATAGCGGTCGTTAAAGGTTACAGTTACCTCATCGGCATTGGCTACCACGTGGTTATTGGTTACAATATAGCCGTCGGGAGAAATAATGACACCCGAACCGGAACCCTTCTGTGGTGGCTGGTAATATTGCCTTTGGCCAAATAGCTGCCCGAAGAAATCATCTCCGTACGGGTCTTGCACTACTACGGTTCTTGCCTTGGTTTGTGTTTTAATATGTACTACCGCTTTTACGGAGTTTTCGGCAGCCAACTGGAAGTCGGCAGGTGCCATCCTGCCACCGGTATTGGCTGTGTAGGCTGCATAGGCACTTTGGTTATGGCTGGGTGCTTCATGTGCAGTAAAATACGGGTTGCGGTCTGCGAAACGGCCGGCTACATACAAAGTACCTACCGAAGTAAGCGCTGCTGTAAGAATGACGGGGATGATTCTTGATTTCATATATATCCTTGTTTCTCTTTTATGTGATTATGTGTAACAAATTTATCACCATACGTTATTATAAAACTGTTAAAAACAACGTGCCGAAAGGGTAGAGGAACAATAGATGTATCGGTAATATTTATTTAATACCAGTAGCTTAGGCAAGCAGTGCAACGGAAGGGTAAAAAATGGCGGTAGCAACCATTACGAAATTGTGTAATTATCATATTATTTACGTACCTTCGCACCTCGATTTTGAAAAGCAATAATCTAAATTTATAATTTAAACTCAAAATGGCAGACTTACGGTTACAGCGCAACTTCGGTATTGCAGCGCACATCGACGCCGGTAAAACCACGACCACAGAACGTATTCTTTATTACACAGGTGTGAACCACAAAATAGGTGAAGTGCACGAAGGTGCTGCTACTATGGACTGGATGGCACAGGAGCAAGAGCGTGGTATCACCATTACCTCTGCTGCCACTACCTGCTTCTGGCAGTTCCCTACAGTACAGGGTAAACCAATAGCAGAATCTAAAAAATACAAATTCAATATCATCGATACTCCGGGCCACGTTGACTTTACTGTAGAGGTAGAGCGTTCTATGCGTGTACTGGATGGCCTTGTTGCCCTGTTCTCTGCGGTTGACGGTGTAGAGCCTCAATCTGAAACAGTATGGCGCCAGGCAAACCGTTACCGTGTACCACGTATCGGTTTCGTAAACAAAATGGACCGTATAGGTGCAGACTTCCTGAGGGTGGTGCAGCAGATACGCGACATGCTCGG
>CAMLKS010000192.1 GCA_946480675.1 uncultured Bacteroidota bacterium | reverse complement strand
TGGTTGATACAATTCTTCCATCAGTTTCTGGGCCCTTTCAGAGCTGGTACCTATCACCACGCGGTCAGGTTTCAGGAAGTCTTCTACTGCTACACCCTCGCGCAGAAACTCAGGGTTGGATACTACATCAAACAGGCTGCGGTCCAGATTTTGCGCCAGTACTGCAGCTACTTTCTCAGCAGTGCCTACCGGTACGGTGCTTTTGTTAACAATAACGGTGTACTTATCTATTATATGGCTTAGGTCTGCCGCTACGCCCAGTACATAACGCAGATCAGCAGCGCCGTCTTCTCCCGGAGGGGTGGGCAATGCCAGGAATATGATCTGTGCATTTTTGATGCCTTCTTTCAGGGAAGTAGTAAACTCTATACGCTTTTCTTTAATGTTTCGTTCCAGTAAGGTGTCAAGGCCGGGTTCGTAAATAGGCGATTTGCCATTTTTCAGTTGTTCAACCTTTTCTTCATTAATATCGATACATACTACGTTGTTGCCGGTTTCAGCAAAACAAGTACCTGAAACAAGACCTACATATCCGGTACCAATGATGGTTATTTGCATAGGATAAATTAAAATTTGCGCAAATGTAGCTATTATTTGCCTCCATTTTTACTACAGCAGCTGGGAATGCTATAATATTTTGATATTTTTCATTAGCATTACATTAAACTAGAGGGAGTAAGCCCCGTCTTATTCTAAAATCATAAACTATGAGTAAAAAATTATTCACTTACACTGCTATGGCTGCAGTAGCCTTTTCTTTAACCATTGCAGCCTGCAACAAGAATAATGATGATGACAATCCGGTGCCTGCAACACAGCAGGAAGATATCAATTATGGTAATGAAGATGCCCGCATAGATCAGGCCTTCGATGAGGCGGAAAATTTTGCAAATGAGGCTGAAATATTCGGCGCCGTTGCGCTGAAGGGGGATGAAAGCCCCTTAGGCAGTGGTTGTGCTACGGTTACTAAAGATGCAGCCAATAAAGTGATTACGATTGATTTCGGTCCGGCCAATTGCCTGTGCAAGGACGGACGCTACCGCAGGGGTAAGATACTGGTTTCCTATACCGGTACCTACCGCGAGGCCGGCCATGTTCATAATATTTCATTCGCCGATTATTATGTGAATGATTGGAAAGTATCGGGTACCAAGCAGGTGACTAATATGGGCCGCAATGCCCAGGGGCTGATGTATTTCAATGTAAGTGTAAATGGCTCTTTGTACAACGAAACAGATCGTACAACCATATCTAAGTCTGCCAACCGCGTAAGGACATGGATTGAAGGCGATTATACCAACAACGTATCTGATGATGTATATTCAATACGTGGTTCAGGCGTATTGACACGCCCGGATGGTACGGATTATGACGTGAAAATAACGGAGGCACTTATCATAGCCGGCAACTGTAGCTGGATAAAACAAGGCGTAGTGCAAATAACACCGCAAGGTGGTATCGCCAGGATATTGGATTATGGCGGCGGTGCCTGCGAAAATAAGGCTACTGTTAAAGTAGGCACTAAAACATACGAGATTACGCTGCGCTAAACGCGGGTAATAATAAATTACTGGTAAAGGCGGCAATTTTGCTGCCTTTATTAATTATAAGCAGTTGAGTATTGCTCCAACTGCTTTTTTTATTTCTTCATTAGTTATGGTTAGCGGTGGTGCTATACGTATGCATTGGGGGGCAAATAAAAACCAATCGGAAAACACACCCTGCTGCAGGCATGCCTGCAATGTTATTATTACTTGCTCGCTGCTTTCCAGTTCAATAGCCATTAATAAGCCTTTACTTCTTACTGCCTTTATCTTAGGGTGTTTCAGCAGGGCTAAGAATAGCTGTTCCTTTTCATATACCCCTGCTACCATATTTTCATCTAGCAAGGCATGAAATGCAGCCATACCCGCGGCACATGATACAGGATGCCCACCAAATGTAGTAATATGCCCCAGTACAGGATTATGGGTAAACACCTGCATATTTTGGTGCGATGAAACAAAAGCACCCAGCGGCATACCGCCACCCAGGGCTTTGCCTAATAATAGTATATCGGGGATTACGGCATAGTGTTCAAAGCCCCATAGTTTACCTGTTCTGCCAAAGCCGCACTGTATCTCGTCAAATATCAGCAGGGTGCCCGTTTCTGTACATTTTTCCCGCAGCCTGTGCAGCCAGTCTGTAGTCGGTTCCTTTATGCCTGCCTCTGCCTGCACGGTTTCTATTACAACACAGGCTGTCCGGTCATTGATAGCTTCGATCAATGTGTCACTGTTATAATCATGGTGCCACACCCCCGGTAATAAAGGTCGATAAGCATTGCGCCAGTATTCATCTCCTATAATGCTGAGCGCGCCTAATGTAGAGCCATGGTAACTGTTATTGCAGGCTATCATTTCAGGGCGGCCCGTAATGCGGCGCGCCAGTTTTATTGCACCTTCAACCGCCTCTGCTCCCGAATTGGTAAAATATACGGTATCAAGATTTTTCGGTAAGTGTTGGGTGAGCAACCGGGCATACTGCACCTGCGGGCTTTGTACCAGTTCTCCATATACCATCACGTGCAGGTACGCTTCTGACTGTTCTCTAATGGCTGCCACTACTGCCGGATGACAATGCCCTACGTTGCATACACTGATGCCGCCTATCAGGTCTATATATGTCTGGCCGTCAGTATCATACAGGTAATTGCCCTGTGCTTTATTGATATGTATAGCCAGCGGTGCCGGGGAGGTTTGCGCTACGTGCTGCAGGAAAAGGCTGCGGATGTTCATGTTTGCAAAAGTAATTTATCCTTAATGATACTGCTCCGAACGCTTAATAAAATGATAACTAAAAAACAACAGTAGTGTGTTTAGTTTTTCAAAATTAATATTCACTTAACATAAGGGTTACGTTCGCGTAACATTGCGTTAAAACACTGGTAACATTCAGATCGGAATTTTGCGCGCAAATAGCTCAATGTATGCGCATTATTTCAATGTTTTTTGTATTATTAATATTATCAGTGCAAGCTTTGGCCGGTGGTAAAATCAGCGGTAAAGTGACTGATGAAAAGACCGGAGATCCTATCATCGGTGCTACTGTAATGGTGCAGGGTACTGGTATTGGTACCGCTACCGATGTGGATGGCAGGTTTATGCTGGATGTGGCGAATGGAGATTATGTAGTGGAAATAAAATACA
Source organism: uncultured Bacteroidota bacterium (assembly GCA_946480675.1). Next base: position 2,339 of record CAMLKS010000192.1, on the reverse strand, counting down.
TAGGCTACCAGCAAAAGAACGTCAGCGATGTAGTGGTGAAGGAAGGACAAGTGACAGAACTGAACGCTGTAATTGCAGAAGATGATAAAAAGACCCTGAAAGAAGTAGTAGTAACTGCTTCCCTGAAAAAGGAATCTATCAACGCACTGTATATGATGCAGAAAAACAGTATTTCTGTATCAAGTGGTATATCTGCCGATGTGATTCAACGCACACCGGATAAAAATACCGGCGAAGTACTGAAACGCGTGAGCGGCGCCAGTATCAAAGATGGTAAATATGTAGTTATCCGCGGGCTGAGCGACAGGTATAATATGGCAATGGTTAATAACGCCCTGATGCCAAGTACGGAGCCTGATAAAAAAGCATTTTCTTTTGATGTAATACCTTCTAACCTGATAGATAATATCATCATCAACAAAACAGCTTCTGCAGACCTTCCCGGCGATTTTGCAGGCGGTGTCGTTACGGTACTTACAAAGGATATTCCTGAAAGGGATTTCTTCAACATTGGCCTGTCTGGTGGTTACAATACACAAAGCACTTTCAAAGATTATATACATAACGAAAGGGGTAGCACTGATTACCTGGGTTTCCCCGGTAAAAGGAATGAACTGCCGGCATCATTTGGTGAGGACAGGACTGCCTATAATACCATGAAGGCAACAAATCCTGAAGCTGCTTACAGTGCAGTTAAAGATTTGCCTAACGATTATAAAGAAGTAAAAGGTACGGCAATGCCAAACCTGGCAGTGCAGCTATCCGGCGGCGTATCTAAACACATGAAGAATGGTGATAAATTCGGTACCGTACTTGGCCTTTCTTTCCGTAATACACAAACCATTATACCGGAATTTATCCGTGGTAAATATGAAGAGTCTCGCGTACACACATATAGTGTAGAGCAGCAGAACAGGTTTTCTTCAAACCTGGCGGGTCTTGCCAACTTTTCTTATGTAACTGGTAAAACCAAAATTGGTTTCAAAAACCTGTTCAATAAAATGTACGATAACACGTACTATCAAAGGGAAGGCTATACTACAAGTAACAACCAGCAGTTTAAAACTTATTCATCTGTACCGTCTGAACGCCAGGTGTACAATGCACAGTTGGAAGGGGATCATGCTATTGGCAAACGCAATATCAAAGCATATTGGAACCTGAGTTATTCAAACCTACAGGCAAGCCAGAAAGATCTGCGTACAGCATTCTATGCGCGTGCCGCTACTTTTGATGACAACGATGAGCCTATTGCAGATGAAAGCCTGCCTTATGAAATAGTTGACCGTAACAGCCGCAGGTTCTTCAGCAAACAAAAAGATAACTCTTACGGTGGCAACTTCAATATCAATGTACCTTTTGCAATGTGGGGCCAGAAACACAGTGTTAAGTTTGGTTACTTAGGCCAATATAAAGACCGCGATTTCTCAGCAAGGGTATTCCAATATGAGCCTGTAAGTGTATTATCTTCTGCAATAGCACATCAACCGGTTAATACAATCTTTGACCCATCTAATGTGGGTATATCTGGCGGCTTTGGTTTGAATGAGATCACCAGTAACGAAGACGCTTATAAAGCAAGCGGTTTACTGAATGCCGGTTTTGTAATGCTGGATAACAGCATTGCTGAAAAGTTCAGGCTGACATGGGGTGTGCGGGTTGAGTCTTACACGCAGAACCTGAAAGCGACATTACGTTCAGGCACCAAACTGGATAAAGAAGATGTATTCACCGATGTACTGCCTTCTTTCAATCTGTCTTACAATATGACAGAGAAAACAAAATTCCGCTTGTCTGCTTCCCGCACTGTGAACCGTCCTGAATTCAGGGAAATTGCACCGTTCCAGTTTATAGACTTTGAAAATGTATGGACACTGAAAGGAGATACCAACCTGGTACGCGGTAATATCACAAACTTAGATTTGAGGTATGAATATTACCCCAGTGCTGGTGAAGCCATCACTGCTGGTGTGTTCTACAAAAACTTCAGCAACCCTATAGAGGCAAAGCTGGATGATCAGTCAAACCTGGATCTGTTGATATTTACGTATCAGAATGCCAAGTCTGCATATGTAGCAGGTCTTGAATTTGAAGTACGCAAAAACCTATCATTCATTGGTGATGCAGAATGGTTGAAGAACCTGGTATTAGGTGGTAATGTATCATATATCTATTCTCGTGTAGATGCTGCAAACATTATAGGTAGCAGTAACACCATTGGTACTAAAGCTGAAAGGCCGCTGCAAGGTCAGTCTCCTTACCTTGTCAACCTGTCAGCATTATATAATGCGCCTAAAGCAGGTCTTGCATTCAGCGCTATGTACAACAGGATAGGCCAC
>CAMLKS010000191.1 GCA_946480675.1 uncultured Bacteroidota bacterium | reverse complement strand
AGTTGTGTATTAAAACGTGCTAAACGTAAAGCACCAAAACAAGCTATAAGAAATGCCGGTGCCATTACAATCATATCAGCATCCAGCGCATCCTGCTGTGCCATATAGCTTGCCCACAGCATTTTAAATAGTATCATAGAGGGCGCTACACCAAAAGAAACAAGGTCGGCCAGTGAATCCAGGTCTTTACCTATTGGCGAAAATATTTTCAGGGAGCGCGCAGCAAAACCATCCAGCAAGTCGCAAACTGCTGCTGCCACTATAAATATACTGCCCATGTAAGCCTGCTCTGTGCCCAATACCCAATATTCCATACCATTCACATTGGCCAGGTAGGGCTGTGAGTTGAGTATAAATGCAATTGCTATGCAACCGCAAAAAAGGTTGGTTAATGTCAGCAGATTGGGTAAATGCCTCATGAGGGCGTAAATGTAAGGCAAAAACCAAAATGAAAGTAGCTGTTTTACAAGTAAGTAAAACAGCTACCGTTATCTTATAAGCTGGCTTTATTATTATTCAGGCACTACCAGTCGGAAGCCATTACCATGGATATTCACTATCTCTACAGCGCTGTCCTCTTTCAGGTATTTGCGCAGCTTGGCTATATACACATCCATACTGCGTCCGTTAAAGTAAGTATCGCTACCCCATATCCGTTTCAAGGCAGCCTCGCGTGGCAGCAGGTCGTTTTTATACTCGCACAGCATCAGCAGCAGCTCGTTCTCTTTAGGAGACAGTGTTTGAGGGTCAGCGCTTTCAAATTGCAGTGTACGCAGTTTGCTATTGAAGTGATAACGGCCAATATTGAACTCAACCTGCGCATGCTGTTTTTCCTGCAGCTCCTGGTTGCGCTTCATAATAGCTTTTATTTTGTGCAGCAATACTTCACTATCAAATGGCTTAGTGATGTAATCGTCTGCACCCAGCTTATAGCCGTTCAGTATATCTTCCTTCATGCTTTTGGCCGATAGGAAGAACAAAGGGATATCCGGGTCTACATTCCTTATTTCTTCTGCCAGTGTAAATCCGTCCATGTTAGGCATCATCACATCCAGCAGGCATATGTCAAATTTCTCTCGACGAAAGGCAGCCAATCCTAAAATACCATCACGTGCCAGTTCCACTACAAAATCATTCAATTCCAGATAATTCTTAAGCACTTGCCCGAAGTTGGTATCATCTTCTACAAGCAGTACTTTATATTTTTCTTTTTCCATGCGCTAAGTAATTGGTATAAAAGTAATAATGGGCGTTGTATTTTAAAAAGTAATATTTTGTTAAAAGCGCGGACAGTTCATATTACTGGCCGATCGTCTTCTTTCGCCATATTTACCGGTATAAATAATTGAAAACTCAAATGCTCCGTTCCCATTGTTTCCGGGACTTAAAGTAGATGTTGTGTAATCATAACTTGTCATAAATTTCAGGCCAACATACTCAAGACCCAGGCTACCAATGAAAGCTTCTTTATAGCGATAGTGCCCGCCGGCTATTACACCAAGTGTCTTGCTGCTGTTACCATTGCTACTGCTACCATCGCCTATATACACATATACCAGTGTGCCACCTATTACCTGGTATGCCCCTTGTTGGGTAGTATAATAAACAGATGGATTGAGTGTAACACTCTTAGCTATTACAAACTGGCCATCAAGGTTCACAGAAGGGCGGATACCTATTTCGTTGGTCATGTTGTAAAATGTTTCGGTTGGTGTATTTACGTGCGCTACACCGGCACCCAGTTTCACATATATCAGCTCGTTAGGAAAATATGCGAAGTTTACGCCTGCACCAATATCCAGGTAGTTGGTCTTAATGATATTATTCATTTCCGTACCATTTATCATCTCGCCATTCGGCAGGCTTCTGTCAAATTTAAACTGGCCGGCATTCCATTGCTCATTGAAGGTGAGCTTATCATAGTTCACATTCCTGCTGCCATAACCAGCAGAAAGACCTGCTGATATCATAAAGTTATCATTGGTTTGCACATGGTAGGCAAGAAACACATCACCACGGTTCAATGTCAGGTTGCCATCACCGGCCACATCATTGAAGAAAGCAAAACCAATGCCCATCCAGTTAGTTTCATTAGCTGCACGAAAGGCTTGCATATCGGCAAAAGCAGATACCGTTTTAAAAGGCACAGGCACTTTATTCCACTGGTTGCGATAGTTGAGGCCCAACCTGTAATCATTCTCACTCATCAGGGCCGTGTTGGCAGGGTTTACCAGCAAAGGTGCATTGTAGTATTGCGAAAAGTGAATGCCCTGCGCCTGCAGATTGCCGCCTGACACTAATGTTAACGCCATTGCAACTGCAGCTTTTATACCTGCTTTATATATTTTCAGCTTGTTCAATTTCATGACTTTCGTTTAAAAAAGGTAGTCAATACTTATCTCAGCAATGTCACGTTACCACGCTTATAAAGGGTCGTTTCATCTGTAAAAGTTACATTCAGCACATAGGCGTATGCTTCCATCTCTTGTTTCTTTCCTTTATAAGTACCATCCCAACCTACATCCAGGCTGTTCGATTCAAATACCAGCTGCCCCCAGCGATTATATATCTTCAGGTTCATGCTTTGCACACCTGCACCGCGAACAAACAGGATATCATTTTTGCCATCGCCATTCGGGCTGAATGCTGTTGGTAAATCGGCCACCGGATATATATCCGCTGTTACGGGTTTGCACACGGTATCTGTGCAGCCTTCCTGGTTATACGCTACCAGGCATACATTATAGGTGCCCGATTTTTTGTACAAATGCGTCGGATTATTCTCTTCCGTTCCTGTACCATCACCAAAATTCCAGTTAAATCTCACCGCATTTACAGACCTGTTGGTAAACACATGCGGTTCGTTGGTAATGGGTACTAACGGCACATATGTAAAGTCTGCAATAGGCGATTCTTTTACCGTTATCGTCATCGATACAGAATCTACTTTATTGCAGGTAGTTGGGTTATATGCCCAAAGACTCACTGTATAGGTACCTGCCGTATCATATTTATGAGCGGGGCCTAATGCAGTAGAGGTATTCCCATCACCAAAATCCCATTGGTATGTCACAGCGTTTTTGGATGTATTAGTTGGGCGGAACGAGTCAGACACACATATCAATGCCGGCACTTCAAGCCCTGCTTTCACGCTATCATCCCTGAAGGTCAATATTACGCTACTACTATCAGGAGAATTACAGGCAGTCGGGTCTGTCATCACCAGCTTCACGGTATATGTTCCGCCACCAGGGAAATTCTTAACAGGTGGTGTATTTCCGGTGTATGTTGTACCATCGCCAAAGTCCCAGAAGAAGGATGCATTGGCAGGATTCTTACCAAACTTAGAAGTATTGGTAAATGAAGCCCTGAATGGAGAGCACGTATCGATAATAGCTGAAGTAAAACTACTTTTTATATTATTGGTATCTACCGTTACCGTAAGATAAGATGTGTCCCTTTCTACGCACGCGGCGGGGTTATATATTGTAAGGCGCACTGTGTACGTGCCGGGATTGGCATACGATTTAGGTGGCGGTGTTTGTGCAGTGCTGGTAGTACCATCACCAAAATCCCATAGGTAACTGGTAGCATTTACAGATGAGTTGTTAAATGTAGCCGCTTCACCTACACACAACACTCTGTTGGGCGAAATAGATGCTCCCGCATTCACCGCTCCGAAGTTGAAAGCGATTTTAAGTGCTACAAGGTTACAATTCGGGCCAGGATTTGTAGTACTCCATGCCCCTACCGTTGTTGGAAAGGTGCCCTGACTACACCCTCCGCAAATAGCCTGATACACCGTACCGTTTTTGTCAAAGCGGCTGGTGCCCCCGTCTACGTGTTCGCCCACGCCACCACTTGCACCCATAAAAGTAGCATATAACAGAGATGCCATGTTTTTAGAAAGCACTATAAAGTAGAAGTCTTCTCCATCGGTAGTCGGTTGCGCCGCAGGGCCGGCTATACCACCGGTAGGCATACCAAATGTATTACCGGTACCTGCAGGCGGTGTTTCACCAGCACTTGTAAACAGATCTCCGCCCCAACCCGAAACATAGATATTTCCGCATGTATCTATCAAAAAGGCTACAGGAGATATATTAGTGGCGCTGGATGTACCGGAACCATAAACAGTAGACCTGAGATTAGCAGACAAATTATTATTCAGCTGCATAATAAATTGACTTGAGCCCGGATTTGAGTAGACACCCGCAGAAACAGGGAAAGTGCCACCCATGGTTTGGCCCATAGCATAAAGATTATTGCTGGCATCTACCTGCAGTCCATAACACTGGTCATATCCACCGGTGCCAATATATGTTGAATTTATTATGGGGTAATTACCCCCGTTCTGAAATTTTGTTATGAACCCGTCAATATTATCACCATATACAGTGGCATATGCGCCTGCAGTAGTCGGAAAATCATCACTCATAGTCCCTCCCGCTACATACAGTGTTGTTTGCGTATTGTCTAATGTCAGCACATAAGCGGCATCATCTGCCTTACCTCCCAGGTATGTACTCCATATTAGTGTGGTCAGGTTGGTGTTTAGCTTAAAAACAACAGCATCTTGTGAATCCGTGGCAGCTTTTGTAGTTTTTATGGCATTAGCCGTAGTTGGAAAAGTATCTGATTTTGTACAAGCAGCCACATATACATTCCCCGCATTGTCAAGTATTATCTCACTTCTTGCATCATCACCATAATTGTGTTTCAGCTTACCATGGCCGAATTCATCAGATGTAAAATTAGATCCATCCTCTTCCTCTCCACCTATATATGTAGAGCCTAATAGAGAGGTACCAGTTGCATTAAATTTCGCAACTATGATATCACCTTTCTCATGGTAATTCGTATCATATCCATTTACAGGGAAGTCACTGGAGTAGGTACGTCCTGCTAAATATAAATTGCCGGCTTGATCTACTACCAGGCTATGCGGTTGCTCATTGTCCTCACCACCTAAATACGTAGAATACAACAGCGCACTACCGGCAGCATTAAATTTAGAAATGGCTATATCGCAAGGAAATGCGCTACCGCTCCCACCGCCACCAGCGTAAGTTCTGCTATATGCGCCGGTCGTGGTTGGGTAATTTCCGCCGCTTACAATACCACCGGCGTAGAAATTACCTGCAGGATCATAAGTAGCAGTAAAGCCCCAATTGTCTGAACGCGAACCTGTAAAGGTTGCAAAAACAATCGTAGGATCGATGATCAAAGGTTTGGTTTTGTCATACCCATTCGGGAAAACATAAGTAACATCATTTCCTGATATGCGGTATTTGCAAACTACTTCAACACGCCTGTCATCGATATATTGATAGGCATACGGTGCCATTTCTTCAGCTATGCCTACACTTGTAGTTATTTGGAGCTTATTATTTTTCAGGCTTAGCCTATCTGCACCTTCAAATCTAAGCTTAATGACAGATACATCTCCCCCCGGTTGCACAATGAAGTCATACTTTACATTTGAATTTTCTGATGAAACGTGCAAGTCAATATCCTTATAAATACCATA
>CAMLKS010000190.1 GCA_946480675.1 uncultured Bacteroidota bacterium | reverse complement strand
TTACCTTTAGGTAAAAGCATATATATGAGCACCAACAATCAAAACAAGCCGGATGAGGGCGGTCAATACCCCGGCTACCCGCACTACCCTGCTAAAGAAGATATTACCCAGCCATCCAACCACACGGATAAGTTAAACGTGACGGGTGATGGAGATGTAAAAACCAACGGTGAAGCAGCCCTTGAAAACGAAACCGACGACCTGGGCATTGTAATGGGTACGGAAGCCGATGTGACGGCAGAGGATGAAATGATACTGGGCGCAATGGACCGCGATATGGATATGAACGAAGACGAAGACCGGAACGCCCGCGGTTTGGATACCACGGATGCAGACGGCGAACCACTCAATGAACGCAGTGGTGAACTTTCTACCATGGGTGACGACCTGGATGTACCGGGCAGTGAACAGGATGATGCGAACGAGGCCATAGGCGAGGAAGATGAAGAGAATAATTACTACAGCCACAGCGACAACCAGGAGGATACCGAGGGCATTCCATAGCAGATAATCGCTATCTTTATAAGTATGATAGCAAGCAAAATACATAAACCCATATGCTATATAGTATTGATAGCTGCATTTGCCGCCTGTAAGAAAAATAAAACGGAAAATCCGGTTACTACTTCCGGCAATAAACAACTGGAAGAAGTAAAAGGCACATTTACAGGAACAGTGGTACGCCACACTACACGCACCATAGATACCGTAACCACCGTATGGGATACCACTATGGCCACGAACCTGCAGGTTACAAACAATAGCCGCGATTCTATATACGTATTGCTCGATTGCTGTAATAAAAACAGGGCATTTAAGTATGAAGGGCATGACAGCTTAAACTATAATAGTTTTTTGAGCCACCCCGGTGGCTATCATGAGTATTTCATTTACTACCCTACTACAGATAGTGTTATGTACATTTATTATACCTACAGCACCAACTATGTGAAGCCGCTTTATGCCAGCTCCCAAAAGGATACATTCAGGGGCAAACGCCTGTAAGTTTTCAAGCCCCAAATGCGTTAATTTTGTTCACCCTGCCCATCCGGTGGGGTATTTCCTGATTATAGTTTTATGCCAAAGAAAGCGGTAGCAGATAAAGAACGGACTAAGAAGACGAAGATAGCAGAGCATGCGGACCCTGCGCACGGCGATGATGTGATATTCATCAAAGGGGCGCGTATGCACAACCTCAAGAATGTAGATGTAGCCATCCCCCGCAATAAGCTGGTGGTGGTAACGGGTGTATCGGGCAGCGGCAAATCCAGCCTTACTATGGATACGCTGTTTGCCGAAGGACAGCGCCGTTATGCGGAAAGTCTTAGCGCCTATGCCCGCCAGTTCCTCATGCGGATGGATAAGCCCGATGTGGACTATATACGGGGCATATGCCCGGCCATAGCCATCGAACAGAAAGTAACCACGCGTACCCCACGTAGCACCGTGGGCAGTATGACGGAAATATATGATTACCTGCGCCTGCTGTTTGCACGTGCAGGGCATACCTATTCGCCCATAAGCGGTATAGAGGTGAAGAAAGACAGCGTAACGGATGTAGTAGAGTATGTAAAGACACTGGCCACCGGCACCAAAGTGCAGATAATAGTGCCGCTGGTAACCCGCTATGGCCGCAGTATGAACGAAGAGCTGAATATACTGATGCAAAAGGGCTTCAGCCGTGTGCATGCCAAAGGGGAAGACAAACCGATACGGATAGAAGACGTGCTGAACGATACGGTGCAATTACCGGCAAAAGAAATATACCTGCTGATAGACCGAATAGTAGTAAAAGCATTTGACGAGGACGACCTGCACCGCCTGGCCGATAGTATACAGACCGCCTTTTACGAAAGTGAGGGCGAATGCACGCTGGAACTGGATGGCAAAGAGATGGTGCATTTCAATAACCGCTTTGAGGCCGACGGAATGACATTTGAAGAACCATCGCCCAACCTGTTCTCGTTCAATAACCCTTATGGTGCTTGTCCGCATTGCGAAGGCTTCGGCCAGGTGCTGGGTATTGATGAAGACCTGGTGATACCCGATAAAAGGCTGAGTGTATATGAAGGTGCTGTGGCCTGCTGGCGTGGCGAAAAGATGGGCGAATGGCAGTCATCATTCATACGCACGGCGGCAAAATTTGATTTTCCTATACACACTGCTATCCACGACCTTACCCAAAGCGAATATGAGCTATTATGGGAAGGCAACAGCAAGGTGAATGGGATACGAGATTTCTTTAGCATGGTAGAGCAGAACCTGTATAAGGTGCAATACCGGGTGATGCAGGCACGCTATCGTGGCCGCACTACCTGCCCTACCTGCAGAGGGACAAGGCTGCGCAAAGAAGCGATGTATGTAAAGGTAGCGGGCAGCACCATAGCCAACCTCATGTTCATGCCATCAGCAGATTTGTATAACTGGTTTCAGCAACTGGAACTGAACGAGCATGATGCACAGATAGGTAAACGTATACTGATAGAAATAAACCAGCGCCTGAAAACGCTGCTGGATGTGGGACTGGGATACCTGACACTCAACCGCCTGGCTAATACGCTGAGTGGTGGTGAGAGCCAGCGTATACAGCTTACCAAGTTTTTGGGCAGTAACCTGACCGACTCGTTGTACATACTGGATGAGCCCAGCATCGGTCTGCATTCAAGAGATACCGAGCGGCTGATAAATGTACTGAAGAACCTGCGCGACCTGGGCAATACCGTAGTAGTGGTAGAGCACGATGATATGATGATGCGCGAGGCCGACTACATTATAGATATGGGACCGCTGGCCAGCCACCTGGGTGGAGAGGTAGTAGCTGCCGGGCCGTATAAAGAACTCATCAAAAACAAGATGAGCCTTACCGGGCAATACCTGAGCGGTGCTATGCAGATAGACGTACCCGCCATCAAGCGGAAGCCGAAAGGGGCTATACGCATAGAAGGCTGCAGGCAGAACAACCTGAAGGATGTGAATGTTGACTTTCCGCTGAATGTGATGTGTGTGGTAACGGGTGTGAGTGGTAGCGGTAAGACCACACTGGTAAAACAAACGCTGTACCCTGCCCTGCAAAAGCATTATGGAGAAGGCACCGATCGTCCCGGCATACACAAGTACCTGGGGGGTGACCTGGGCCATATAGCCCATGTAGAAATGGTGGACCAGAACCCGATAGGTAAATCATCGCGTAGCAACCCGGTTACCTATATCAAGGCATGGGATGAGATACGCAAACTATTTGCAAAGCAACCACTGTCTAAAATGCGTGGCTTTGCGGAAAAGCATTTCTCTTTCAATACCGATGGTGGACGATGCGATACCTGCAAGGGTGAAGGCGAAGTGGTAGTAGAGATGCAGTTCCTGGCCGATGTGCACCTGCTGTGCGAAAGCTGCAAGGGCAAACGCTTTAAAGATGAAGTGCTGGAAGTAACCTATCGTACCAAAAATGTGTACGAGATACTGGAGATGAGTGTAGATGAATCTATAGCCTTCTTTAAAGATGATAAACGTATAGCTGCTGCCCTGCAACCATTAAGCGATGTGGGCCTTGGGTATGTGAAGCTGGGCCAAAGCAGCGATACGCTAAGTGGTGGTGAGGCACAGCGCGTGAAGCTGGCATCCTTCTTAGGCAAGGGTGCTGCTAAAGAGAAAGTACTTTTCATTTTTGATGAGCCTACTACAGGCTTGCACTTTCACGATATTAAAAAGCTGTTGGGTTCTTTTGATGCGTTGATAGAGCAAGGGCACAGCATACTGGTGATAGAACACAATACCGATGTAATAAAAAGCGCCGACTGGGTAATAGACCTGGGCCCTGAAGGTGGTGCCGGTGGCGGCTACCTGCTGTACGAAGGCGCACCGGAAGGCTTGAAGAAGATAAAAGAAAGCTATACAGGGCAGTATATGTAGTGGCATATGAACGTCCAATTTGAAGCTTTTAAACTATTTCTCAAGAAGCATTGCTTCGCTGACATTGAGAAGCTAAGCCTATCTTCTGACATAGAAGATGATCTGCTATTAATGGGTGACGATGCAATAGACTTCATCCTGGCATACAGCAAAGAATATAATGTAGATGTGTCACAATTCTTGGCTGCAGATTATATAAGTGCTGAAGGTGGACATTTGCTTTTAAAACATGCATTCAGACGTTTCTTTAAAAAACCAATACTCGACTCGTAAAAAATTAACTATACAACATTTACTGAACGGTATTGCAGCAGGAAAGCTGGATGAAAGCATTATCACTTCGTAATGAGATATATGGATAAAGTAAACCTTGCAGAAAAACTCGCTTTGTTTTCAGAGCACTGGAGCCCGAAGGTAGTGGGCGAACTGAATGGCCAGCATGTGAAGCTGGTAAAGTTCAAAGGTGCATTTGTATGGCATACGCATGATAATGAAGATGAAATGTTCTTGGTTATCAAAGGCAGCTTCAGGATGGAGTATCTTGACAAGACCATCACGCTGAATGAAAATGAATTTGTGATAGTACCTAAAGGCACAGAGCACCGCCCTGTAGCAGATGAAGAAGTATGCGTTATGCTGTTTGAGCCGGCTACAACCCTTAACACAGGCGATGCAGAAAGTGAGCTAACAAAACACACCTTAGAACATATATAACATGCAAACGATAATGAAATATACTATCCTACTCGCAGTTGTTTGCGTGCTTTCTGCCTGCGGACAAAACAAGGAACAACAAGCAACAGAACAGCCTGCAGATACCACAGCCGCTACGGTGCATCATACCACCACCACACATTGCTATCTGCATACAGAAGGCAGTAAAAATCGGGATAGCACTTTCCTGCAGCTGAGCATTACAGATAATATTGTGCGGGGCACACTATCTCATCTGCCTTATGAGAAAGACCGCTCAACAGGCGAGCTGCATGGCACGAAGGATGGCGACATCATCAACGCTACATGGGTGTATATGCAGGAAGGCATGCAGGACTCTATGACCGTATCTTTTAAACTGGGCGCATCAGGCATCACCCAAAAGCAAGCGAGTGTAGATGCTACAACAGGCCGTATGTACCTTGCAGATACCGGGAAGTATAGTATTGAGTACGTAGAGATGACGTGTAGGTAGGCTTAAATAAATCGTCCTATCTTTTCTAATAAAAATTGCCCATCTTCTTTACTAAATAAAATAGAGACATCTCCCTCCGTATAGATTTCCCATGCATCATCATAAGCATATTGCCTTGACACAAAAGATACACCATGCTGCACGAGTAATCTTTCTATGCTTTCCGGAGTCGACTGTGCAGACCATTCATCACAGACAAGTTTGAAGTTTACAGTATTAGCAGCATCAGTTATGAAGTTGCTTGTAATACCAACTAACCCAGAATGATCGCCTGGCATGAAGTAAAACTCAATAACATCATATTTATAGACTAAAGGTAGGACATCATCTACAGCAGTATAAACCCAATCAGTGTCAGCCAATACCTCCTTTAGAAATTGCCTTCTAACACCAAATGGTATATTCTTAAGAGCTCCCTCCCTTAAAAAATCATAAATGCTTTCAATAATCATTTTTACCTCCCCGGCATAGCCGCAA
>CAMLKS010000189.1 GCA_946480675.1 uncultured Bacteroidota bacterium | reverse complement strand
CAGCACGGTTTTATTCTCGCAGCAAATGCGTACATAGTTTTCCAGCCCTTCTATATACAGTATCTTCTGAAACTCTACCTTGATGAAATTATGGTCTGTCTTCACAAAGCAATAATCTGCATTGCTGCCCGCCAGTGCTTCCCGTTGCCTTTCGGCAGCCATGCGCCGCTCTATCTTATCTACTGTTTTTAAAAAGCGTTCAAAACCCAACGGCTTCAGCAGGCAGTCTACCGCATCCAGCTCAAAACCTATGTGTGCATTGGCAGGCTCATCTGTAGTAAATACCAGCATGGGGGGCGGCGCTTTAAATGCATCCTGGTGCACACCAACAAACCATTGTGTTTTCACGTCTGTAAACAATACATCGGTATTATTATTCAGCAAATACTCTTTGGCATGTTCTATATTGTGAAAGCTACCCGTCAATGTGATATTGGGCAACATCGAAATATAATGTTCAAACTCGCTGCGTATAGCGTCGTCTTCATCTACAATTATGCAACTAAATTTCATACGCGGTTATTTTAATAGTTTGTTTGTTAAAGCAGCACATAAAAAAACGGTTGCTTTTACTAACACTAAAATTAGAATGGATAATGTCGGCAGATGTAAGTACTACCACCCTATTTTATAATTACGTAAATCGCTTATGCATCTAAGTAAAACACGTAGACGCCTGAGGGAAGAGTCTTGTATCTTGCAGCGTGATGCGCGACGGTAAAGGGTTACAAAGCATAGCGCTTAAGTAGAACACTGATTTATCTACGTAGAAATACGTATATTGGCTATACAAGCATATATGCAGTTGGAAGAAAGATTAAATTCGCATTAAATGAAAAAGGGCTTACTGATATTCCTGGCTTTTTTTTGCTATAAGGGCGATATAAATGCGCAGGTTGGTAATAGTAGCCCCCTGCCGCAGGCAACTGCATTTACCGGCACCCTGAAAGATTCGGATGCCATAAAAAGATTGTTCCGGCTGCACAATTCACTAACACGAACAGGAGACCCGAGGTGCCTGGAGGTAATACAAACCGCCTACGACCAAAGCAAGAAGACAGGATACAAATGGGGTATCTTTTTTTCATCCAATATTATGGCTTCTGAAAAACAGGTAAGGGGGCAGCACGAAGAAGCGATAAAACTATTGGAAACGATTGTTCCCTATGCAGAACAACCCAGGAACATAACCATAGCCAGCATATTGTATAACAACCTTGGCCTCTCTTACTCAGCATTGGGAAAATATGAGCAGGCTTTACAAAATTACAATAAAGGCCTTGCCGTATTAAGGCATAAAGAAGCACAGGGAAATGCTACAGACTCTATTGGGCTATACACAAACATAGGCGTGGTTTGGGGGCGGCTGGAAGAATATAACCACAGCATAGAAACCTTCAAATCAGCAGAAAAGATAGCTATAAAGAAAGGCAATATCGAAGGCTTGAATGAAGTGCGGGAGAATATAGCTTTTTGCTACATGCTGCTAAACCACCCAGATAGTGCAGAGATATACTACAGCAGAATTCTTGCATCCACCAAAGAGAATGCAGCGGTTGAAACCAATATACCTGTGATAGACGAGGCCTTTTTTGAAAACTATCGCAAAAGGTCTATAACCTACGAAACTAAAAACACTCCGAGGGCTAAAGCCCTGTCGGGACTGGCAGGGATATATGCGTTGGAAAAAAACTATGAAAAAGCACTGGAGTATTATAACAGGTCTCTGGCTATTTTAGTAAACGATAATACCTATACATATCCGGTACTGAATGGTACTGCCTCTATAGGCGAAGTATACCTGAACCTGAACCGGCTTAAAGACGCAGAAAAAATACTGACGGTCACCTATAAGGAAGTAAAAAGAATAGCACATAAAGAACTGGAAGAAAAACTGGAGCCTTTAATGGCCAGGTACTATTATGCATCAGGCCAATATGCCAAAGCATTTGAGCATTTAAAGAACTATTCCGCTATAAAAGATTCGGTTTTCCATCAGGAGAAATCAAAAACCCTGAATGTATTGCTGAACTCAAGAATAGCTGAAAAGAACAAAGCAATGCTGGCACAGCAGCTTTATATTGTTGACCAGAAAAACCAGATACAGAAAAAGAACTTCTGGATAGGTGGTACGGCACTGGGCAGCTTGCTGCTACTATCGGTAAGTGTAGCGTTGGTACGCAACTATAAACATAAGCAAGCCATTCAGCAATCGTACATACACCAGCTGCAGCAGGAACAGGAAATAAGCCAGCTGAAAGCACAGGTGAGGGGCGAAGAACAGGAACGTGAGCGCATAGCCCGTGAACTGCATGATAATATTGCCAGCCAGTTGTGGGCTATAAAACTGAATGTGGAAAGCATCAATGAAGGGGAAGAAGACAAAAGCCTGGATGTTATTTTCCAGCAGCTGAACGATGCTACGCAAGACATACGTAAAACAGCCCACAACCTGATGCCCGACCTTTTGCTGGAAGAAGGCCTGGCAACCGCACTGGCTTCATTATGCGACAAAACGGGTATGCACTCTAAACTGGAAGTAGACTTTCAGGAATATGGTGTGGTACCCAGGATGGACAGGGAAATAGAACTTTCTATATACCGTATGGTGCAGGAACTGATGCAGAATGTGATGAAGCATGCCAAAGAAGCCAGCAGCATGCTGGTGCAGCTTAGCTGTGCAGGCACCATGCTGAACGTGACCGTAGAAGATAACGGCAAATACTTTGATGCCAAGCAACAAAACGAAGGCGTAGGCTTGCAACAGATACGTAAAAGAGTAGCAGCCATGAAGGGGCATTTCGACTTGCAGAGCATACCCGGCAAAGGCACTACAGCTTATTTGGAATTTGACCTGGAACACCTGTTATAAACAAGCAGACATTGAAATAAACATGTTACAAAAATGATCAGAGTAGCTATCACAGACGACCACCCTATTGTAATTGACGGATTGCTGAATGCATTTGGCGATGTTAAAGACATTTCTATAGCAGGCACCTATAATAATGGAGCTGATTTACTAAAAGGATTGCAGACAAAGCCTGCCGATGTTTTATTGCTCGACCTGCAATTGCCCGACAGAAACGGTAGCGAACTGGCCCCTATCTTACTGCAACAATATCCGGATATACGTATCATTATACTAAGCGGCATCGAATCTACACCGTATATAAAGGAGATGATGCAAAAGGGGTGTAAAGGATACCTGTTAAAAAGCAATACAATAAAACCCGTATTGATAGAAGCCATAAAAGAAGTGTACAATGGCGGCATATACATTGAAGCATCTATAAAAGAACAACTACTGCATGAAATGCTGATAGCAAAGCGCAAGCTGGATAAGCTGAACCCTAAAATAACCCAACGTGAGCTGGAAGTACTGAACCTGATAATGGAAGAACTCAGCAATCAGGAAATAGCCGACCGCTTATTCATAAGCTTGCGTACAGTAGAAACACACCGTTATAATTTACTGCAAAAGCTGAATGCCAAAAACACGGCAGGGTTGCTACGCATAGCGCGTCAAATGGGCATCGGATAAAGAACAGAATTGAAAGAGACAGTAAATATATCTATGTACCTGCGGGTTGCCTGCCTGTTGTTTTTGCTGTTGTTCGGCAGGCATGTGTGCATGGGGCAAGAAACACGCCTGCACCTGCCCGAGCATAAGAGCAAGGAACATAAGAATGACACCTCTTATGTAAATTTCTTAATAGCACAGTCCGACTCGCTAAAAAATGCAGATAAAAATTTAAGCACACGCATACTACAGGCAGCAATTGAAAAGAGTAAGGCAATAGGCTTCTCCAATGGATTTTTTAACGCTGTTTACAAATTAAGCCAGCTATACATTAGCAATAATGATCCCGAAAAGGTATTGGGGCTTATGGCAAAGTATGCTCCTTACTATGACAAAGAGCATATGAAGCATATAACTACCTGGTATGAAGAAATAGCTCATGCCTACTATTACATGCATAAATACGAGACAGCATTAAGGTATATATACAAATCCCAGTCGCTTTTAAACAAAGAAAATAACCACCAGGACTCTTCAGACATTTATACACAACTGGGGGTGATATGGTCTGCATTAGGCGAACTAACCTACGCGCTTCAAAACTATAAAATAGCAGAAGAGATAGCTATAAGAAACAACGACAGCATAATGCTATCTATGCTCAACCTCAACCTGGGAGCTATACATTTCAAAAGAGGCGAACTGGATGAAGCGGAGCATTACAACCGCAAATCGTGGGATAGGGCTGTAAAAAAAGCATCGCCCTTTCATAAAACTATTGTATTAGGAAATTTAGGTGCCATTAATGACAAAAAAAACAAACATGATAGTGCTATATATTATTTGAAACAAGCAGTGGCCCTGGCAAAAGAAAAGAATATTGGCTTAAGAGCCTTAATTCAAATGCAAACGGCACTGGGGGGTGTGTATGTAAATGCCCATCAATACAGCAACGCGAAAACCATACTCCTCCAAACAGAACAATTGGCTAAGGGCACCCAACTTGAACAATCTTTATATCACCCATTGTCTGAATTATATCATATTCTGGGCGATGATAAAAAAGCTTGTGATTATCTGCAACTGCTTATCCCTTTGAAAGACACGCAATATAAACATGAGAAAATAAGCTCGATGAATGTACTGTTAAATGCCCGCATGGCTGATAAGAATAAAGCCATAGTAGCACAACAGTTGCGCATCAGCAAACAAAAAAGTGAGCTGCAAAAGAAAAACTTCTGGGTTGGCGGCTCTACCGTGGGATGTTTGTTACTGCTTTCTATCAGCGTAGTGGTGCTGCGCAACAACAGGCATAAGCAAACGATACAGAAATCATACATCCACCAGCTACAGAAAGACCGGGAGATAAGCCAGCTAAAAGCACAGGTACGCGGTGAGGAACAAGAGCGGCAACGCATAGCACGGGAATTGCATGACAATATAGCCAGCCAGCTATGGGCCATAAAGCTGAATGTGGGCAGTATGCTGCAAAATAAAGAACAACAGAAAAAAGGGCTTGCCACGATATTTCAGCAATTGGATGACGCCACGCAGGACATACGAAAGACAGCCCACAACCTGTTACCCGACCTGTTGCTTGAAGATGGCCTGGCTACCGCAATTGCATCGTTATGCGAAAAAACAGGCCGGAGCTCTAAGCTGGAAGTTGACTTTCAGGAATATGGCACCGTGCCGCGTATCCATACAGATATTGAACTATCGCTATACCGGATGGTGCAGGAATTGATACAAAATGCAATGAAACATGCTAAGGATGCTACCCACCTGCTGGTTCAGCTTAGCTGTGCCGATACCCTGCTGAATATAACGGTAGAAGACAATGGCCAATCTGCCGGAACAGAACAGACAGATGGCATAGGGCTTCAACAAATCCGTAAGCGTGTGCAGGCTTTAAAAGGGCATTTCGATTTTCAGCGGATACAGGGTAAAGGAACCACAGCCTACCTAGAAATAGACCTCCAGAATTTTCTTTAATACGGCAATCAGTTTCGATTATTTTTTTTCGGTGCATACAATTTTGTTTTCCGTGACAG
>CAMLKS010000188.1 GCA_946480675.1 uncultured Bacteroidota bacterium | reverse complement strand
TCCAGTACTTCATTTTACCAATGGGCCTTTACTACGGGTGCTGCAAATAATGATGCCATAACCAGCATAGCTGTAGACGGTAGTAATAATGTATATGTAGCAGGCTATATCACCGGCACCACCAGTACGAATATAGATGCAGACCCCAGCGCTAATACCAATAATGTAACTGGCGCAAGTATTATCAACAGCAATGACATGTTTATGGCCAAGTATGATGGTGCTTTGCTGCCCTCCAGTACATCTTTCTACCAATGGGCTTTTACAGTAGGTGGTACATCGGGAGATGTATTGAACAGCATAGCTGTGAGCAGTACACGCATTTACACAACGGGCATTACTATTTCCGGTGCTATAGATGTCGACCCCAGCAGCAATGTCAATAATGTTGCAGCAACAATTGGTGCTGCTGATATAATAGCCATGACATATGATGTAACAGTTACACCATCCTCTACCAGCTTCTACAAGGTAGCTATACACGCGGGCAATACCAGTTCATGGCCCGATGTAACAGCTACAGCTGTAGATGCAGTTGGCAATGTGTATGCAGCGGGTAACTTTGGGGGCAGTATGGTTTTAGGTAGCGGTGCCAATGCAGTTACCTTGCAGTCGAAGGGTTCAAATGATTTCTATATTTCTAAATATAATGCGGCAGGCACTTTACTATGGGCGTTTAGTTTAGGTGGTACAAATCCAGATGGTATAGGTGGCATAGCAGTAGATGCCAATGGCAATGTGTATGTGGGGGCCTACCTTTCAGGTACTACTGCTATAGATGTAGACCCTAGCAGCAATACTAACACCGTGACGGGGGCAGGTCCCAGTGGTGACATTTTCCTCGCCAAATATGACGGTAGCTTAACACCGTCCAGCACATCATTTTATAAGTGGGCATTCCTGGTAGGTGCAGGCGCAAATGATCGTTTATACGGTATAGCATTGGATGATAACAGGCAGCTATACATAGCAGGAAGCATTACAGCTAATTCAGGCACGAATATAGATGCAGATCCCAGCAGTAATACCAACTATGTGAATGGCGCAACCGCCAGTACTACACAAGACCAGTTTGTAGCTAAATATGACGTGAATTTCGACCCATCCAGTACATCCTTCTACAAATGGGCGTTTACAGTAGGTGGTACAAGTATCGACTACGCGAAAAGCATAGCAATAGATGGCAGTGGCGATGTATATGTGGGTGGACAGATAATAGGTACTACCGGTACCAATGTAGATGCAGATCCCAGCAGCAATACCAATAATGTAACAGGTGCAACCGGCACTAATGGCTCGGATCTATATATGGCTAAATATGATGGTAACCTGGACCCTACCAATACGTCTTTTTATAAATGGGCCTTTACTATGGGATCTGTTGGTAGTGATGTTTTCGGTACTATAAGTGTAGATGGTAGCAGCAATGTGTATATAGCATCGACACTGCAGGGTACCACCAGTGCTCCAGTAGATGCCGACCCTAGCAGTAATACTAATAATGTGAATTTGTTTAATGCTTTGTCCAATAGCTATGACTTTTTTATAGCTAAGTATGATGGCAAGCAGGACCCTGCCAGCACATCATTTTATAAATGGGCCTTCACTATGGGAACAGAGTATGCGGATGTTCTAAACGCCGTAAGTGTTGATAAAAGCGGTAATGTATATGTGGCAGGATATACCAACGCTACTACCTCTATGACTTTTGACGTGGACCCTAGTAGCAATACCAATAATCTGACCGGCTTGACTGCCGCAACGTCCACTGCACAGTTTGTGGCCAAATATAATGGCAACCTGTCGCCTTCAAGCACCGGTTTTTACAAATGGGCGTACTTAACAGGTAACGGTACAGCTAGCAGCGCATTGACTACGATATCTGTTCGTAATAATAAAATCGTAACGGGTGGGTATTTTGCCGGTAGCGCTATCGATTTCCAACCGGGTACCAATAGCAATACTATGACCAGTACACAGAACGGTGTTTCACAAGCATTGTCACTGGCCAGCCACAATGAAGGCTTTACCTGGACAGGTGCTACCAGCAACGATTGGAATACCAGCAGCAACTGGGATGTTAACAATGTACCCAGCACAGGTGATTTTGCCTACATCCCTGCAACGGGTGTTACCAACGAGCCAACCATCAGCAGTAATAATGATCTAAGCGATCTTACAATGGATGCTGGCCGTACGCTTACTATTAATAGTAGAGATGCGCTTTCTGTTACCGGTATCATTACCAATGATGCCACCATCACAGGTGCAGGTACACTGGCGCTTGTAGGTACAGATATGCAGGCTATAAACGGTAATGGTATCTACAGCAACCTAGAACTGGATAACAGTAACGGTGCTACTATTGCCGGTGATGCGCAGGTAGATATTACAAGCACACTTACGCTTACCGATGGCGTGCTGACTACTAGTGATAACCTGGCATTGAAATCGAGCTCTATTGCCAATACCGCAATTATCAATCCCGTTGTTTCAGGTAGCATATCGGGCAATGTAACGGCAGAACGCTTTATACCTGCCAAACGTGCCTATCGCTTTCTTACTTCTGGCGTTACTACTACTACCTCGGTGTATGATAACTGGCAGGAAGGCGGCGGCAATGTCCCTGGTTTGGGAACGCATATAACAGGTTCAAACACCGGTGCTAATGGCTTTGATGCTACACGTACCGGTAATTCATCGATGTACACTTTCAACAGTGCTACGCAACTGTGGGTAAACACAGCCAATACGAATGTGAATACGCTGACAAATGGTGAAGGCTATCGCCTTATGATACGTGGCGACCGTACTGTAGATCTTTCAACCAATACGCCTACGCCTACCAATACTGTATTGCGTGCCGCAGGCACTGTAAGAATAGGATCGGTGACTTATAACACTACAGGTGCCGGTAGTACCCCCGTATTAGGAAATACGATTGGTAATTACTCATTAATTGGTAATCCATACATAGCCCCGGTAGATTGGACAGCATTATCTTCTACCGATCTGGAAGCTACTTACCATGTATGGGATCCTCAGTTAGCAGGCGCTAACGGTTTGGGAGCTTATGTTTCTTACAATAGCATTACAGGTTCCAGCAATGGTTCTTCAGATGTCAATGAGTTCATACAACCTTATCAATCAGTATTTGTGGTAACATCAGGCAGCAGTCCCTCTATCACCTTTTCCGAAGGCAACAAGGCTACCAGTCTTACCAGCGTGTTTAAGAATACGCGGGAAGAAATGTATGTGCAGTTGTTTCGTGCAGGTGAGCCTAAGTCTGCCGACGGAGTTAAGGTAGTATTCGATAGCAGCTTTGTAAAAGGCATAGCAAGGGAAGACGCCGCTAAGCTGACCAACGTAGATGAGAACCTTGCTATCTATCATGATACTACTCATATGCTTAGTATTTCAGGGTTGCCTTCAGTTAAGGTGAAAGATACCGTTCACCTTCGCAACTGGAAACTGGATAACAATGGCAACTACCAACTGAAGTTTGATGCCAATAACTTTGAAGCATCTTTACAGGCATCATTGGTAGATAAACACCTGAATATAGTGCATGCTATAAAAGCAGATGACACTACTCTGTACCCGTTTACATATACTACAGGCAATGGTTCTTCCGCAATTGATAGGTTTATGATCGCATTTGAGCGCAACACCACATCAGTGACTACGAAACAAAAGCAGGCACCAGGTTTTGTAGTATATCCTAACCCTGCTGATAACAGTCGCTTCAATATTAAGCTAAATGATATGGCGGAAGGACAATATGATGTTTCTGTTTACAATGCCATTGGCCAGTTGGTACACGCCTCTGCCATCCATCATGGTAACGGCACAGGCCATCATACCGTCGTTATGAACCCTGATACACCAACTGGCATCTATACAGTGAAGGTGGGCAATGGCAAGGAAACATGGATCAGCAAAATTACTATTAACCGATAGAATAGTAGAAGCTTCACACAATAAAAAAAACTAAGATGAACTATTTGAGAAAGATAAAAATCCGCGTACTTGCTGTCATGCTTTTATCGCCCTTATATCTGCTGGCACAGCCTCCCGGTTTTGAAGAGGACGTAGAGGATGTACCCATAGATGGTGGTGTAACCGTGCTGGCTGCTGCGGCAATAGCCTACGGAACTAAAAAGATGAAAGGTAAATTGAAGAATAAATAGAATGAATGAGCAGGAAGGGTGATGCCCTTCCTGCTTTCAACTCCAACCATTATACGAATTTTAATGATACATACTAAAATAGATAAGCGTGTACTTTATTTCGTTTTAAAATTCCTGCTTTACTTTATCCTGTTTTATGGGCTAAGCTATATAGTTATAGCATTGGCAACAACACCGGGTTACTACTCATCCTATGTGGCAAACCATTTAGACTATGTAAGTGGTTTGAGAAAGGTATTGTTAGAAGCAGCATATTTAATCTTAAATGGCATCGGATATGTCTGTTCAGCTTCAAATTACACCCTGCAAATAAATGGTGGTGCAGGTGTTCATATTAATATCTCTTGCATTGGTATTGGACTTATTAGTTTTTGGTGGGCGTTTATTTTGGCATTTCCCAGAGCCATCTTTCAAAAAGTTGTTTTTTTTGTTTTTGGCACCATTGCAATTCTATTCTTGAACGTAGTACGTATAGCTGGTTTAGCTATCGTTTATACTAAATTCGGTCGTTTTCATATCGACCATCATCTCATCTTTAACATCTTAGCCTACCTGCTAGTACTTGCTATGATAATTTGGGTTATTAACTACCGTGAAAATGTCAGTAGGACTTAATTATAGATAAGTAGTTATGATAAACCTCAAAGGTCAAGTAAATTAGGTAGCTTTTTTATGATCTGATTAGTTGGTCAATTTCATTTTTAGTTGGTGTCGGTAGATTTCGTCGCTACTGGTAATGCTATCTTTAACTTTTGACAATAGATGGAAGCTTTCGAACTCTAAGTAAGGATATACATCTTGTAGCTGCCGAGCCTTTATTGGGCATTCGGGTAATCTTGTTCTCAAAAGACGCTTTGATTCAAAAGATTAAGAGCCTTAATCGGGGGTTTTTTATTGCCATAAATTACACTGGCATTTCTTATCACTACACCTGAAGCATGGGTTCCCACCATTGGCGATACTGAAAGATGTTATTACATGTGTGTCTGTACGTGGCCTGGCAAAAGCAGATATTGATGACTGGGCATCTAAGTGCCAAGGGATTTTTTACTTGAAGCAAACCATAGGAACAGGTAATATAGCAATTATCGTACGGGTGCTAAAAATCGATGTTTATTGTTGGTATTCAACCCATTCTGAATCAAAAAAAACACCCAAGGTTTTTATCGTAACCGTCTCCTGGAATACTTGATCACCTCAAGTATCAACAATAAGACCGATGCGCATATAATTGATGCCGATATCTGAACGTTGCTATCGGCATCCTTGTAATCTGAGATGATCAAATTCTGATACAGATCAGTTTCCTTTCATCTACCAGCCACCTCCTGTAGAACGGTAAACTGTTTATTAAAGACATAAAGAATTTTTTCTTTGTTTCCACTTGGTTAATCTCC
>CAMLKS010000187.1 GCA_946480675.1 uncultured Bacteroidota bacterium | reverse complement strand
GCCTGTCAGTTCCTGGTTAACGAGTGATAGCCTGTTGTCAATAAATTCAATGGTGCCATTCGCTACTTCCGTTTTATCATTAATGTTAGCATTACGATAGGCATTGATAAGGTTGTTCAAAATATCTTTGCCTCTTTCAGGCAGCACATCTTTTATTGACAGAGTAATGATATTAACCTGCTTATTGGCCATCTCTACAGTTAGTGCTGACTGGTAAGCATCTATTGCAGGTTCCAACGGGCCAACTTCAACTCTGAATGTTTCTATAGATTTGTATTCATCGTCGGCATACGGATTAGTTTCTATCGCTAATCTTTTATTATCAAGTACTACTGTGTCGCCAAGCCATGCAGTGATATTTTTGCCATTCGATGACAACTTCATACTGCCATCGCTCAACTTTGTCAGATCATACTTGATGGCTGTGTTAACGATACTATCAGGGTATAACGGAATAAACGTGAAAGGCGCTTCCCGGTACAGGCTGGTCGTTTTGATATTACCCGGAATATAATAATTGACATTCAGGTGCATTTGTGAAACAACCTGTTGCATCAGTATCCGGCTTTTTAATATCTCTACTTCATTCTCTACATTATTCGTACCGGGATTCATACCCAGTTCTGACAGCAATGCTCCATTGCCGGAATTATTTTTATCTGTTTTTATCAATATACGCGATGAAACAAGGTACTGTGAAGTGGCATACCGCAAGTAGGCAAATGCAAACAACATCGCTACAACAACGCATATCAATACAGACGGCCAATACTTCGCTATACGTGAATATATCCTCCGCAGGTTTATCCTGTGATCATTACTGTTTTTATTCGATTCTGTAAAAAGTGGCTCTATGCCTTGCCTTATCAACGCCTTTATTTTAAATTATATGAATAAAAATAAATATAGTATGCTATTTATTGTATCTGCGATGACAAATAATTATTAATTCCCCTGTAGCGTACCTATTTTTATGCTCATAAGAAAAAGGTTGTTCCTAATAAATCTCTGCCTTTATCGTCTCTTTGTCAGGAAAATTTATCAGCACCCCCATATCTTTCTTTTGATATAGCACCATACTACCTACACCTGCCGCCGATGCACCGCCTTTTTTTACTACATCTGATATGTGGCGCACATTTCCAGCGCCTCCATTGGCTATTACAGGTATGCGCACCGCTTTGGCCACTTTCTTTGTCAGCTCTACATCATACCCAGCCCACGTGCCATCTTTGTCTATCGATGTCAGCAATAGTTCACCTATGCCTAGTGCCTCCAGTTTCTGGGCCCATTCCACTACATCTACACTTATTCTTTCTGTGCCATCCTTAATATACACTACGTATTTACCCCACATATTTTTTTTCACATCTATAGAACCAATGATGGCTTGAGCACCGTAATGTTCTGACAGCTTTGCTACAACTGCGGGATTTGTATAGATAACACTGTTGAGTACCACTTTTTCAAAACCTGCTGCAAATATTTGCGCAGCAGTTTCAAAACTATTAATGCCGCCGCCATATGATAATGGCATAAAGCATTCATCGGCAATTTGCTTTAAAAGTGCGATATCCGGCTGCTTATTATTTACGGTTGCCCTGATATCTAAGAAGCATAATTCATCAACTTCCAGCTCATTAAATATGCGCACTGTATTGATAGGATCCCCTATATAGCTATAATTATCAAACCTTACAGTCTTTACAAGGCTATCACCTACCAGCGACAGGCAAGGTATGATGCGTGTCTTCAGCATTATATGCGTGCGAAGTTTTCAAATAGCTTCATGCCGAACTTATGGCTTTTTTCCGGATGAAATTGTGCACCGAAAATGTTATCCCCATTCGTTATCATAGAATCAAAATCGTGACCATAGTGTGTGCGGGCTATCACATATTTATCATCTTCTGCCTTCACGTGGTAAGAGTGCACAAAATAAAAACGTGGCTCAGGTGGCAAATCATTTATTAATGGATACTGGTTTACCACGTGTATCTCATTCCAGCCCATATGCGGCACCTTCAGGTTGCTGCCTGCATCAAAACTGAATTTTATGGTCTTTGCAGGTATCCAGCCAAGGCCACTGAGTTTGCCTTCTTCACTACTTTTAGTCAATAACTGCATACCTAAGCAAATGCCCAGTACAGGCACTTTTTCCACTTCTGCTTTTTGCGAAAGCAATGAACGCAATCCTGTTGCATCTATTCTTTGTACTGCTGCATCAAAAGCGCCTACACCCGGCAATAGTATTTTTTGTGCTTTATTTATTTTGTCCAGGTCACCTGTTATTTCGCATGGTACGCCTACGCGTTTAAACATGTTTTGTACCGATGCCAGGTTACCCATTCCGTAATCAATAATGGTTATCATTTTGATCTTTGTTTTTTCAGTTGTTTTGTATCCGAAGGAAAACAGTATTTTAAATAAAAACTTTGAGGTACCAGCATCGATCTCATCAGTACATAAAACAATGGCCTCAATAACTCGAACCGCTTCTTATAGGTAGGGTATTCAAACCAGTATTTCGGTTCCCTTTTCATTATACTTTCAAATGTTTCATCACTAAAACCCATACGTTTTTTCACATAATTCAGTAGTTCCGGCTCCAGGTAGGGTGGTGTATGATAGTATTGTTGTATGGCTTCATCACGTGTCATCTTACCCGCTCTTACAGATGCGGAAAGACTGTTGTTGCGATAATCAATATCAAACTTTGTGGGGCAGTAGTAGCTATGAAAGAAAGATGCCATCCTGTTTTCAAGATGGTGGCCACCATAATACTCCCATCCAAACTCTTTTTCCAGGAAACTGCGCGCTTCTTCTTTACTATACGATATATACCAAAGCGGGCGCACCTTTTTTATACGCTTGAAAAGTGTCCACTTCATGAAGTTATAAAATGTCATAAGCGGGTACGTTTTCATGGGCTTTGTACCAAACTGCTTGTGTATCGACTGAATATATTTGCCATCAAAGTAATTCTTACCTAGTGGCGTAATTCCTTCAGCTATGAAAGAATGCCCTTCCAGTATATAATTCACTTTGTATTTAGCTGCTACTCTATACATTGTTTCCGCAAGTGCCAGGTCGGTCGGTGCTTCCAGTTCCGTAACATCTGCTAAGAAGAATGAACGATATATATCATCTGCTTCTTTATTATTCACCACATGGGTGTACAAATCCACTTTCAGTTTTGCCAACAGCTTTTTCATATTTTCTGTTGCGATGGCCGTATTCCATGTGTTATCGTAATGTACGGCCAGCGGACGTAAGCCATTATGCACTGCCCAATAGAGCATGTATGAAGAATCTGTCCCTCCGCTGATGCCTATGATGCAATCGTATTGTTTATTTTTTCCCTTTTGTTTTATCTCCTCTATTATTTTCTGCATGGCAGCCTCACCTTCCGGTTTACCGGTGTGATACTGGGCAGCCAGGTCATCTACCATTTTACAATAATTACAAATACCCTTTTCATCAAAACGTATAGAGGGTACCGATTCATCGTAAATACACCTGCTACATATTTGCCCGGTTATTTTCATGTATTGCCCTTAGGTATTAATTATTATCTGCCGCCTTTTCACCATTCAGGAATATCCTGCACCACCATTCAAACGAAAGAAATGACCATAAAAGCAGCCGATGGTTAATATGCTTTTCCGTATGCTCTTTTATAATGTACTCTATATATCCAGGATTGATAAAATCTGCACATACCGCTTTTTTACCCAGTAGCAGGTCTTTTATATATTGAGCATTAGCGCCTCTGTACCAGCTTTCGTCCGGCGCAGAAAAACCCTGCTTCTGCCTGTTTATAATCCTATCGGGCAGGTAGCTCATCATTGCTTTGCGTAGCACGTTCTTACCGTCACTATATTCCTTGTAGGCCTTTCGCTTTACTTCCAGGTATTCATTTTCATCGGGGCGCAGCATATTCTCCAGGTTGCCCAGTTTATGGCGTATGGGTATTTGCATAGCAATGTCTACCAAATCATTATCCATAAAGGGGAAGCGCTCTTCCAGTCCATTTGCCATAGATAGCTTATCGCCCACCAGTAGCAAACCGGGTAGAAATGTTTTTATTTCAAAATACAGGCTATTCTCTATATGCTGTTCAGGTGTGCTATACTTCAGCGTATCGTTGAATGTAAAAACACGTTCGAATACAGAACGTGGTTCTGTTATATCAATACGCGCATAAGTATCTGCCGTAAATAGTTTTTTCTTATCATCATCCGATACCAGCCTTTGCCAGAAATCGTAGTAATTATCAAAGAATGTAGCACGGTCTAAAGAACGGAACACACTGTAGTATCGCCACGGATAGCCGCCAAACAATTCATCACCGCCAGTACCTTGCAGGCATACTTTTACAAACCTGGATGCCAGCCTGCTGATGTAGTAACTGGGGTAGCACATACCTACCCGCAGGTCTTCCAGGTGATATATCACTTTGGGTAGCGACCAGCTAAGGTCTCCTGCGTTGATAACCTGCTCGTAATGCTCCGTTTTGAAGTAGTTGGCCATCAGCTCCGCATCCCTGCGTTCATCATAGTTCGCTTCCACGCCTGTCACTTCCGACATATCGAACCCGGCAGTAAAAGTCGTAAGCCTGTTTACATGCCTCGATGCGATGCCCGTTACAGAACCCGAATCCATACCACCCGATAAATAAGAACCGACCGGCACGTCGGCTACCATTTGCCTGTGTACGGCTTTCTCAAATACCGATTTGGTTAGTTGCACGGCATCATCAAAGCCCATGCTGTTATCTGCTTTGGTGAAATCGTAATCCCACCAGGAATGATGTTTAATTTCTGTGCTATCATGGTTTACTACAACCGTATTGGCAGGTGGCAGCATATGCACACCATTGAAAAGAGTATTGAATGAAAATACATTCTGAAAAGAAAAGTATTGGTTGAGGGCGCTGTAATCTACTTCTGTTTTATAAGCAGGGTGGCTGATAATAGCTTTTATCTCAGATGCAAACACCAAAACTCTGCCGTTGAACCAATAATACAATGGCTTGATGCCAAACCTATCGCGAGACAAGTATAACCTTTGCTCTTTAACATTCCAGGCTGCTATAGCAAACATACCATTGAACCGCTGAAAGAAATCCGGCCCATATGCACATAAACCTTCCGCTATTACTTCTGTATCTGTTTGCGAATGGAAAGAATATCCTTGCTGCTGCAGTTCTTGTCTGAGGTCTTTGAAGTTATAGATACATCCGTTGAATACGACCACCCACTCACCGTTTCCTGAAGCCATTGGCTGTGCGCCGGCAACTGAAATATCTAAGATAGCAAGACGGCGATGCGCCAAACCAAGGTGTTCATCTACATATATCCCTTCCCCGTCGGGGCCGCGATGCGCCAGCAAAGTAGCCATGCGTTGCAGGTTTTCCTTCGCAACTGGTTCCTTATTCAGGTTGAATATGCCTGCTATGCCGCACATGCCGGGGATTTATTTTCCTATTGATTGCACGGGCACTCTGGCTGTCATGCTAATGCCCAGGGTTTTTATGTGTATGGTTGCTATATTGCCTTTTACCTGCAATAGTGTTCCTTTAGCTTCTTTCAGCGGTCCTTCTTTCACTTCTACGATATCACCCTTTTGGTAAGAAATAGTTATCTCTGCATTCTTATAGTGCTCAAGGAAGTCCTGTATC
>CAMLKS010000186.1 GCA_946480675.1 uncultured Bacteroidota bacterium | reverse complement strand
GTGCTCAGCACTTTGCGCAGCTCACCACTTGGCATTTTCAGTACGCAATATTTTTCCTCTTTCGCATTCAGTTGTGCATAAGTACCTGCAGAACGAGCCATAGCACCACCACGACCAGGTTGCATTTCTATATTGTGCACTACTGTACCCAGTGGCATGTTTTTAAGTTGCAATGCATTACCAACCTCAGGCGCTACGTTGTCACCGCTTTGAACAGTGGCACCTACTTCCAGTCCTTGCGGAGCTATGATGTAGCGTTTTTCACCATCAGCATAGCTAAGCAGTGCGATGAATGCAGAACGGTTCGGATCGTACTCTATGGTTTTTACAGTAGCGGGGATGTCTTTCTTATCGCGTTTGAAATCTACGATACGATACATCTTTTTATTGCCACCACCCATGTAGCGCATAGAACGGCGACCCTGAGCGTTACGGCCAGCAGTTGATTTCTGAGGCTCTAACAGGCTCTTTTCAGGCTGATTAGTGGTAACCTCTGCATAAGCGTTACCGATTCTCCAACGTGTGCCGGCTGTTACCGGTTTATATTTACGTAATGCCATTTTCTAAATTCTTTATCAATCTTACATTGAGAACAAATCAATTGAATCTCCTTCTGCAAGCGTTACTGTTGCTTTTTTGTATGATGATTTAACACCACTTATAAATCCGGCTTTAGTAAAACGATTTTTAGCTTTACCAGGAACCACGATCGTATTCACATCAGCTACCTTCACACCGTAAAATTCCTCTACAGCCTTCTTGATCTCCAGTTTGTTGGCTTTTTTATCAACCACGAAAGTATAGCGGCCAGATTTTTCCATCTGGGTGTTTACTTTCTCGGTGATTACCGGCCTAACCAAAACGTCAGCGAGTTTCATTGTTTTATTTTTTTAGTCTATAGTCTTTAGTATTCAAAGCCTAAAGACAATTTTTATTTATTTTTTATCGGGCGGTATTCCTACCACTCATTATGCTTCTTCAGCAGCCTCTATTTCAGTGAACAGTTTAGCAGCAGACTCTGTGAATATCAGCACCTGAGAATTAACCAGGTCGTAAGTACTCATATCACTCAGCACTACAGTTTTGTTCCTTTCCAGGTTGCGGGCACTCAGGTACAGGTTAGCATTGTACTCAGGCATGATGAACAGCGACTTTTGGTTGCCGTTCAGTTTACCCAGTATGCCGGCCAGTTCCTTCGTTTTAGGCGCCTGCAGGTTCAGGTCTTCTACTATCACTATCTTGTTTTCACGAGCCTTGTGAGACAGTGCAGATATCTTAGCCAGATCCTTCACTTTACGGTTCAGTTTGAAACCATACAGGTGAGGGATAGGACCATTTACGGTACCACCACCTTTATACAATGGGTTACGCAGGTTACCTTTACGAGAACCACCCGTACCTTTTTGACGGTGCAGCTTTTTAGAAGCACCATGCACTTCAGCACGTGTTTTGGTTTTGTGCGTACCCTGGCGCTGAGCAGCCAGATATTGTTTTACCGCCAGGT
Source organism: uncultured Bacteroidota bacterium (assembly GCA_946480675.1). The sequence continues at coordinate 4,211 of CAMLKS010000186.1, read as the reverse complement.
ATATGCAATGATCGTTTGGTTCGATATTGAATATATCCTCCGGCAATTCTACAACGCGGCCGGTCTTTTCACCTTTGCTATTTAAAACGTCAACTTGCATGACTTAAATTAATTCTGAATTAAAACAATTGAACCATTGTGACCCGGTACAGAACCACTAACCAGTATGTAGTTTTGTTCTGGGAACACTTTTACTACACGCAGGGCTTTAACCTTTACCTGGTCGCCACCCATACGGCCTGCCATGCGCATACCTTTAAATACGCGGCTAGGGTATGATGAACCACCGATAGAACCCGGCGCACGTTGACGATCGTGCTGGCCGTGGGTAGCTTCACCCACACCACCAAAACCATGGCGTTTTACAACACCCTGAAAACCTTTACCTTTTGTAGTGCCTATTACACTTACTTTTTCGCCTTCAGCGAAAATTTCACAGGTCAGGTTTTCACCTACTTGTTTATCAATGGAACAATTACGAAGTTCTTTTACGATTGCCTTAGGCGTTGTATTTGCCTTAGCGAAGTGATTAAGCAGCGCTTTCGGAGTATTTTTCTCCTTAGCCTCGCCGAATGCGATTTGCAGCGCATTATAACCGTCGGTATCCACGGTTTTCTTTTGAGTAACCACACAAGGACCAGCTTCGATAATGGTGCAGGCTGTCTGCTTTCCATTCGGCTCAAATACACTGGTCATGCCGATTTTTTTACCAATAATACCTTTCATGTCTTATTATGTTTAGCTAAGCGCCCGGTTGCTCCTGAAATGGTGTGGCCCGGGATTAGCCGTTTTTCCTAATATTTTTAAAGAACTAAAAAGCTTTTTCTATCAAGCTTTTATTTCTACCTCTACGCCGCTTGGCAGGTCCAGCTTCGAAAGTGCGTCCACTGTACGGGAAGAAGAAGTATAGATATCCAACAAACGCTTGTGCGTGCAAAGTTGGAACTGCTCACGCGATTTCTTATTAACGTGCGGTGAGCGCAATACTGTAAAGATCTTCTTCTCTGTAGGCAAAGGAATAGGGCCTGTAACCACTGCTCCTGTATTGCGCACAGTTTTAACGATTTTCTCTGCAGACTTATCAACCAGGCTATGGTCGTAAGATTTCAGCTTTATTCTGATACGCTGTGACATACTTATAAATATCTTCTAACCCGTAAAATTTGGGACTGCAAAGGTAATGTGTTATTTGAAACAGACAAAATATTTTAAAAGAATTTTTAAATTTTCTTGAAATCTTACTTGTCTGCTGAAAGTATGGCCCCTATTGAGTGTCATCCATATTCCACCGGATAATGTCGGGCTGTGAAACGTATTTATTGGAATACCGGTACTTCAGTTCAGTTGTCAAAGTTACCCTAAATGATGGAGTCTCCTCCACTTTTCGTGGAAAATATATGGCCCGTAATTCTATGGTGCCGAACACCAGGTTCTCATTGCGGGTGCGCACCCCGGCCCCTATACCATTGTGCAGTTCCGATTTGGAGAATGGCTGGGCCACAGGGGTTATGAGCGAGGCATTGAAATTGACAAACGGGGCAAATCGGAACCCGAGGAACTTATAATTCAGGAATACTGTGCTTTCTACATTTGCACTAATACGCTGCTGCCCTATGATAAGGGGGGAATTGAAGTACTGCAATCCGAAAGGGTTATCCAACCTCAAAGGCTCGCTGGTCACCATATCGAACAGCTTCGTATAGCTTGCCGAGATATACTGGCGCATTTTATAGCGTTTCCATTCCCAAAGCCGGCTGAACCAGCTACCCCCAACCATGATGCCTGCATCTTCCAGCCCATGATTAAAATAACTGCCTGCCCTGAAAAAATAGCGAATAAAGTCTTGCCTGGATGAAACTACATACTTATCGGCTTTGATACCCACATATGGCCTGTTTAGCTGTAACTGGCGATACCATCCGCCGGTTGCTGTAATATTATAACCATACGGTATATCTTCCGTTACACCAAAACCATAGACGTAGTTGGTCTTGTAAAAGTCCTGCCTGAAAAAAGTGAATGATATTAATGCCAGTTGCACATCATTGAAAAGCAAATCGATAGCGCTGCCCACCTGCAATGGTACTTCATCAAAATAGGTTTGCCCGTAGCGGATAGCTGCAAAACGCCGATCGCGCACCTGGCTGGCCAGCAGTTTCCTGCTCGCAATGTTATACCCCACCCAGCCGTCTATGGTATGGCCGGTGTAATTGTAATACTGGCTATCAGGCCGCACACGCGCATACCTGTTTTCCGATTGCCGGTGCGCTAATGTGAGCCCTCCGGCCGTACGCATATACGGCGAAACCAATGGCTTCTCCACCAGCAGATATACAGTATTTTCCTCCTCCTTATCATCATACCTGTTGGGGTAAATAACCGAATACCCCACCTGTGCGTCTATAAATGTCCCGGCTACATTCACCTTTCTGTATCCTACCTCATACCCCCCCTTTGGCTGCCTGTCCTGGTCCAGTAAGCCCGTTAATTCCAGCCTTTGACCCATGCCCAAGAGGTTATTTTCAGCTACCGTCACCCGCATATGCTTTGGGTTGCCTATGTTCACCTTCCCACCAATGCTATAGATATCGCGGGTTACTACTATCATATCTACAGAATCTTCATACCCCGGCACTTGTTGTAAATAGATGCGCGCATCCTGTATAAAAGGCATGGTACGCAGGTAGCGTTCATTATCCGCTACTTTATAAGGGTCTACCCTATCCCCTTCTTTTGTAAACAGGTTATCCTTTATCACCCATTCTTTTGTGGTAACGTGGGTTTTATTCATCAGTTGGGTGCCAAAATAGGCAAACTGGCGGGTGGTATCCGTTACCCGTTCTTCAAACTTCAGCTGCCTTACGATGACACGACGGATATACTTATCGCGGTACTTTTTGTAGATATCTTCGCTCTTTATAGATTTTCTGGGCGTATCGGCCGGCGTAGTTTTAATGGCATTGATACCTTGCTTTAATGCTTTATTCAACCAGCTATCCTTTTTCCCTATTCTTATACTATCCAGCACAAGGCTATCCGGCTTCTGCTGTGCAGAAGACACTGTAGCATACAGCAACAATAATATGGAAAGGCATTTTCTAATGGTTTGTAGCGGGTATTTGAGCTTCAGCTATTTACATACAAAAATCGTACACAACCCATTTATGGAATAAGCAAAATACTGTATCTATATTGTATGAAGTACGTAGCAATGCTGTTTTTCTTATCCATTGCAGTGCAAGGACAATCGCAAGAATATGCAAGAAGAGATAGCTTAATCATTGTTGGCCCGATAATCTCAGCGGCCAATACTAAACAAATAGGCAAACACCTATACGAACATACTGATGCGCAAACAGGCAGGAAAGAAATATTCAGACGGGTAGATAAAATGCCCCAGGCAGGATATGATATTATGGCCTACTTAAGTAAACAGTTAGCTTTCCCGGCATTAGACAGCAACTATATATGCACCAAAACAATTGTACAGTTTACGATTGAAGCAAGTGGCACTATCACACATCCCCGAATATTAAAGTCTTGCAATCCGCAAATAGACGACCAGATTCTTTCTGCCATCAGAAATATGCCGAAGTGGCAACCCGCAGAGCAAAAGGGCAAACCTATCGCTACACTCTATAGCCTTCCCATTATTATTGCTGTCAAGTGATCAATAACCATACTTCTCTTTCCAGCAATGACGCAGGTAATCGCGCAGGCGTGCTTCTGTAGCATTATTACCGGGGTCGTAAAGCTTAGTGCCGGCTATCTTGTCGGGCAGAAATTCCTGCTCCACAAAATTTCCCGGAAAGTCATGCGCATATTGATAGCCCTTGCCATAGTCCAGTTTTTTCATCAGGTTAGTTGGCGCGTTACGTATCTGCAACGGCACCGGCAAATCGCCCGTCTGGCTTACCAGCGACTGAGCTTTATTGATAGCCATATAACTGGCATTGCTCTTGGCTGATGACGCAAGGTAAGTAGCACACTGCGATAATATAATGCGGCATTCGGGGTAGCCTATCATTTCCACCGCCTGGAAGGTGGTAGTAGCCAACAATAAGGCATTAGGGTTGGCATTCCCAATGTCCTCGCTGGCCAGTATCACCATGCGGCGTGCTATAAACTTGGGGTCCTCCCCACCTTCTATCATCCGCGCCAGGTAATATACTGCCGCATTGGGGTCGCTGCCACGTACCGATTTAATAAAT
>CAMLKS010000185.1 GCA_946480675.1 uncultured Bacteroidota bacterium | reverse complement strand
AGCCCAGGCGGATAGAAAAGGCATCGATACGGCCTTCGGCACCTACACGCACCACGGAAGCCATTTTGTAGGTATTCCTGATAACCTGGTTGATGTAGGTTTGGTAATCGCGCATATCTGTATCGAAGTTGAACCGGGTAGCCGCATGGTTTACAATTTCATAATCGGCGGTGATGAAACCATATTTACCAAACAGTCCGGTGGCACTTACCACGGCGCGCCATGGCGTAAGCATGTTATACTCCCTCATATACTCAGCGCCATCTACACGCGTATTCGGATTATCACCATAACCCAAATCAAACTTATAATTTTCCGTATTTGTAATTAGGGTGGTATTCTGAACATCTTTTAAACCAAAGTATGTAGGCGTGTGGAAAGCAACGCCGATCCGGAACGCATCTGCGGGCTTATATATGGCACCTAATTTCAGGTTGACACCACTACCTGTTGTTGTCAATATTTCACGATATGAAAAATTGTCGAAGTTATTATCGTTGTTGCCGCTAGCATCTACTTCAGAGAAAGTAGATTCACGTTTGTAGCGCAAAACGGGAATACCTAAAGTAGCACCCAGCATCAACTTTTCCATATAGTTTCCGCCTAATGAAATAGCGATATCTGTAATGCCCCCTTTTTGTATAACCATACGTTGCTGGTTCAGGCCTTTTGTCCAATCTACATTGGTATAGTATTGCCCATTATTACCAAATGAATCTGTTAAAAAACCTTCGTAACCTAACCATGCCAATGTACGATCGTCCTTGATATTAACACCGGAATTAGCATCGATAGCAAATATTTCGCTGGCGCTGCTGGTATTGTTGTAGCCGCTGTAGGTATAGTTGTTGCTGAAATCGGCAATACGGTTGAGGCCAAAGCCGAAGGAAACAGATTTCCATTTGCTTTTATCATAACGCTTGCCACGGGCGGCGCTGGTGAGCACCAGGCCCAGGTTATTGATAGTGAAGCGCGTGGCATTATCATCGGCTGCACTGCCTGTATAGGTGCTGCTGCTATTGTTCAGCTTCAGCGAAGGGGTGAATGTGAACTCGGAACCGCGATAGACACCGATACCTGCGGGATTGACACTGAGCGAAGAAAAATCGCCACCTATGGAGCCCAGCGCCCCACCTATGCCCATAGAGCGGGCCGTACCCTGCGGCGACAGGTGGGAGTAACGCAATGCATCGGTTTCATCCTGTGCGAAGGCGGCTGCGCCTGCGCCCAATAATATAGCGGATAATAAGTAAGGGCGGATATTCATAATGAGTGCTTTCAACTATGACAAAAAAATAGTGTTAATGTTTAATCAATTGCTAACAAATATCTGCAATCAATTTCTATACCTATGTTAAAAATGAGATGTTAAAAAAATATCCTGCCATAAAGCAGGATATTTTCTTTTATAAAGATAATCATAAACCATCATTACCTGCGGCCACCGCTGCTGCGGCTGCCACCACCTGAACCACCACTGAAGCCGCCGCCACTACGGCCACCACCAAAACTGCCACGATTACCATTATCGTAACTGCGGGTAGGTGCAGAACGCTGCTCGTAACGAGGCTGTTCGTAGCGCTGCTGCGGTTGTTGTTGCTGGCGCGGCGCTTCGTAGCGTTGTTGTTGCTGCTGCGGCTGTTGCTGGCGTGGTGCTTCGTAACGCTGCTGCTCCATTTGCTGTGAAGGCATGGTTTGCTGCGGGCGGCTTTCTATAGTGCCATTCTCATTGCTATTGAAGAAGCGGCCACGTTGCGGCTGTGCCGGTTGCACCGGTTGTGCCCTGTCGCCTGCAGGGGCTGTTTGTATGGTACCCCTGTTTTCGGGTAAGCCACTGCGTGGTGCCGTTATAGTACGGTTACCATCGCGCTGCGTGCCGATATTGCGGTCTCCGCTGCGCATTGGTTCTGTATTGCCGTTGCGTATGCGATTATTGGTATTTGCCGGTGCTTCGCGCAGGCCACTGCGCGTATTGCCCCCCGGTGCTGTATTCATGCTTTGCCTCAGGCCACTGCCGGAACGAGGGCTTGTGCTATACCTATTAAGTGATGTACGCGGGCCGTATGATACCGGGCGCACATAACCGGCGCCGCCACCATACATACCGCTGTAGTAGCCATCCCAATAGCCATTGTAATAGCCACCGCCATAGCCGCCCCAACCACCCCAGGCATAGCCCGGATAGTTCCAGTAGCTATAGAAGCCGGGATAACCGTACCAGTTGCTCCAGCCCCAGTACGATGACCAGTAAGGGCCACCCCAGCCTACGCTCACACTCCAGCCCGGTTGGTAACCCCAACCCCAGCCGGCACCATAGCCCCAGGCACCGCCGTAGCCGTACCATGGGTCGTAGCCCCAATATGGATTGTAGAACGAACCGTAGCCGAAACGACGGAAACGATTACTGTAATAGCTATCGTCATCGTAATCGATATAGGCATCGTCTTCGCTGCTGCTGCTATTGTAGGAATAGTTGCCATTGGCATCTTCCTGTGCCCTGCGCGCAGCTTCGCGCTCCTGGCGTTTACGTTCGTTCTCTTCGTCTATTTTCTTCTGTTCTGCCGCATCTCTTTGTGCATCTTTGGTGCTGTAGTATATATCGTCGTAGTTTTTATTCTGTGCAAACGACGGGGTATATCCAAGCCCTAAGAGCATCAGACCGGTTATAACGAAACGTTTCATTATTTGTGGATTTTAGAGTGAGATTGCTTAGTGAAATTAGTACTTTTGCGCCACCTGACCAATGATATAGACTTCTAAAAGTATGCCAGGTTTAATATGAGCAATATTTTAACATCTCGTAAACAGGATTATTCCCAATGGTACAATGACCTGGTTCTCAAGGGCGGTTTGGCAGACTATTCTGCTGTGCGCGGATGCATGGTGATTAAACCATATGGATATGGGCTTTGGGAAAACATGCGCGATGTACTCGACCGCATGTTTAAAGAAACCGGGCACCAGAATGCCTACTTTCCCCTGTTTGTGCCCAAGAGCCTGTTTGAAGCTGAAGAGAAAAACGCAGAAGGCTTTGCAAAAGAGTGCGCCGTGGTAACCCACTACCGCCTGAAAACCGACCCGGACAATAAAGGCAAGCTGATAGTGGACCCCGCCGCCAAGCTGGATGAAGAACTGGTGGTGCGCCCCACATCGGAAGCCATCATCTGGAATACCTATAAAAACTGGATACAAAGCTACCGCGACCTGCCGCTGCTCATTAACCAATGGGCCAACGTAGTGCGCTGGGAAATGCGTACGCGCCTTTTCCTGCGCACTGCTGAATTCCTGTGGCAGGAAGGCCATACGGCACATGCTACCAAAGAAGAGGCTATAGCCGAAACCGAACAAATGCTGGATGTATATGCCCGCTTTGCTGAGGAATATATGGCGCTGCCGGTAATACGTGGTGTAAAAACACCTAACGAACGCTTTGCCGGTGCGGAAGACACCTACTGCATAGAAGCACTGATGCAGGATGGTAAAGCGCTGCAGGCAGGCACATCGCACTTCCTGGGGCAGAACTTTGCGAAAGCATTTGATGTGAAATTTGCCAGCAGAGACAATACGATGGAATATGTATGGGCTACATCGTGGGGGGTATCTACCCGCCTGATAGGCGCACTGGTAATGGCACACAGCGATGATGAGGGGCTGGTAATGCCGCCACGCATAGCGCCGCTGCAGGTGGTTATTGTACCCATCTTCAATAAAGATGCGGAAGCCAGGCAGAAGATAGACGATAAGGCGGCACAGTTGATAAAAGAACTGCGGGCTAAAGGCATACGCGTGAAGTATGACAATGATGATAGCACACGCCCGGGCTGGAAATTTGCAGAGTATGAACTGAAAGGCGTACCTGTGCGCATAGCATTGGGTGCCCGCGACCTGGAAAACAACCAGGTGGAAGTAGCCCGCAGGGATACAAAAGAGAAAGCGCCTGTTTCCCTGGATGGTATTACAGACCATGTAGCACAACTGCTGGAAGAGATACAAAGCAACCTGTTTAACCGTGCGCTGGCTTTCCGCGAGGAGAATACGCGCAGCATAGATACATGGGATGAATTTGTAAAAGCGCTGGACGAAACACCGGGCTTTATATCGGCACACTGGGATGGCACACCTGAAACGGAAGAGAAGATAAAAGAGCTGACGAAAGCCACCATCCGCTGCATACCGCTGAATAATAAGCAGGAAGCCGGCAAGTGTATATTGACAGGTAACCCTTCTACCCAAAGGGTACTGTTTGCAAGGGCATACTAATCAATGTATAACATACTGATAAGCCGCAGCATAACGCTGTGGCTTTTGTTTTTAATAGGAGTTGCCTATTTTTCGGCAAACAAATTACTATGCTAAACTACCCGAACGACCAACCGACACAAGGAACCGTGATCAATGAAACGGCTAAATATAACCTGCTGGAAGCTGCCCGCTGGGGGAAATTCCTGGCGGTGGTGGGCTTTGTGACCATGGGCCTGATGATTGCTGCGGGGTTATTTATGGGTGCATTTATGGCTACCATTTCGGCGGCACAAGGGGGCTATCCGCTTTCGCCTGCATTCTTTGCTGTTTTTTATGTTATTCTGGCGGCTATTTACTTCTACCCTGTGTATGCGTTGTTAAAGTTTTCAAACTTAACTAAAAGGGCACTGCAGGGAAATGACCACGACATTTTTGCACAAGCTACCGGGCACCTGAAAGGCATGCTGAAATACATGGGCATATGGACCATCGTTATCATCTGCATTTATGCATTAGTTATCATATTCGCATTGACGGTGGGACTGGCATCGGGACTGGCGCAGTAATAATAATATTGCAACCATAATAAAAAACAAAAGGCATACGCGATAGTATGCCTTCTTTGCTGATGGGAACATCAGGCCTTCTATATGTAAGTACTACTTCTGGTTAGCTACTTGCTGTTCCAGCGCTGTGATGCGTGCCTTTAACTGCTCGATGATAGCCTGCTGCTCCTGTATGGCCTTGATAGCGATAGTGCTCATACTGGCATAGTCCACACCCATCTGGTTTTCAAACATAGCATTGCCATCATTGGTAGTATTCACACTTACAAACTGCGGGAACACATCATATACATCCTGCGCAATGAAACCGATGTATTGTTTTGACTCCTGATTGCCCTGCATTTTGTATTGGTATGTTTTAGGTGCCAGTGTCATCACCTTGCTTAATACCGGTGTTACATCCTGTATATTGGTTTTAGCTCGGCGGTCGGACAAAGAAGTATAAACACCCGATACACCATCAAACTGGCCAAGGTTGCCGCTGCGGCCTATTATCAACGCACCTGATGCTGATGAGTACAAGCTCCATCCGCTGCTTGCTGAGGTGTTTTGAATACGGATACCGTTATCATTAAATGTACCTGTGATGCCATCTACCTGGAACCTGTATTTAGGGAAACGGGTACCCACACCTACATTACCAATAGAGTCTATTGTAACCTTTGGCACTGCAGCTACGGTAAGGTGTACGCTACCCAGGGTGTTGCCACCACCGGTACCAAAGTCCATGTCTTCATTTTTACCGGCATAGCTACCTATATAGCCGCGATAAACATCAGCCTCATAAAAGCCCAGCCACAGGTTTGATGAATTACTACCCCTTACACCCAGACCACCATTGCTGGTTGCTTGCAGGCCATTGGAAAACCTTGCATACGGCACGCTTGCAAATGGAGAAGTGCCCATAT
>CAMLKS010000184.1 GCA_946480675.1 uncultured Bacteroidota bacterium | reverse complement strand
TGAAATGGAGGACCTGCAGTTAAACCTCCTGGATCATATCTGCTGCATCATTGAGCAAAACCTCGAAGATGATGGAGATTTCGAGGACTTCTATCGAAAGACTGTACGGCAGTTTTACAAGAAAGAACTGCGCGAGATAGAAGCAGAGACCATCCAATTATTAACCTTCAAAAACTATTATGCAATGAGAAAAACAATGATAGTAAGCGGGCTGGTATCGGTAATGGCATTTGTGACCGGCAGCCTCTTTAAATGGATGCATTGGCCGGGTGCCGGCGTATTGCTGGTGTTGGGCATTGCCATATTCAGCTTTCTTTTTTTGCCACTGATGCTTACGTTGAAAATAAAAGAATCGGGTAGTAAGCGTGATAAACTGGTAGTGACCAGTGCTACAATAACCGGGCTTTTATACTGTATGGCCTGCCTGTTTACCATACAGCACTGGCCGGGTGCCAATGTACTGTGGTTTTCAACTGTTATCGTGTCTTTCTTTGTGATGATACCTATCTATTTTTTTACAGGTATCCGCAAACCGGAAGCTAAGGTAAACACCATTATCACATCTACCATGCTGGTAGCGGCAACAGGTTTTTTATTCCTGATGCTGAATACGAGACCCAGCTATAGAATGCATGAAGTGAAAATGTATAGCTGGTTGCAAAGCGAGCAATTGTTGCAGCGAATGCAAGGCGCTAATACGGATACCGATAAACTGGCGGCAGATATAAATAGCATCAGTATGCAGATAAAATCGCTGGTGCTGCAAAATGCGATAGGCATGCCAGCAATGCCTGATGATTTTGAGAAGAAAGGCATATTTATGGAAGAAGGTAATACAGGGCCGGCATTTATGGATGCTAAAAGCATGGGTACAAGGCTGATAGCGGAGCTGAAAGAGAAAATAAAGCAATACAATGCACAACACAGCACAGCCCCCATACCTGTGGCACATACCGCACTGGATGCCCCTGACAATATGGTAGGACGTTATAGTAACTATACGATACTGAATACCATCACCCAACTACAGCTGTATGTGGCCAGTGCCCCGCATACACTGGTAGCAACCAAATGACAATACAGAGGGCTGAATTCTTTCAGCCCTTATTTTTACCCTCTACATATCCTGTTTTTATAACGGTTGGTCTTCCGCATATACAAAGAGGCATTTTTTTTGACCAAGGCACTTATCTTATTGACATATGGAAGGAATGCTGTAATGCATTATGCCAACCATGCATGTACCTTAGATGAAGTGAACCTGTATTATAAGTTTACACTTATAGCCCGCCTTTTTTAATCAATAAATCATCCGTTTAAAAACAACATTATGAAACAAATTATTCTCCTGGCAATGGTGATGCTTTTTTCTGCCACATCATTTGCACAAACCATCCGTGTTACCAACAACACCAATTGCCGTATTATTTTTACGGTAAACCTGTATAATACCAATTGCTCCAGTTATTCGAGCGGAGCTATGGTTATCAACCCGATGACAGGGCCTGTAAGTTATGGGATCAGCTCATTTAGCTGGACACCTTCGGGAAGCCCCAGCGGCAGCTTCGCATTGCTGAAATACGGCGCAGCTAATGCTTTCGGAAATGTTTGTTCTACCGGCGGTTATCCATTTAGCCCCGGCTGTAATGAAACTGCAACAATAGGCAATGGCAGCTGCGCACCGGCAAGCGGTTGCGTGGAGGTATCTGCTGCCTGTGCCCTTTGCGATATAGGTACAACTATCACAGGCACATTTTCTACATTGGCCGGTGGCAATGCTTCGGTAGTATTCAACTAAATAAGCAATCAACTATAATACAGGATATAGCAACAGGGTATTTTTTGAGATACCCTGTTGCTATTTGTATCAACTCTCCTCAAAAGCTTTTTGTAGTTCGGCAATATCCAGTTTTTTCATTTGCAGCATGGCGCGGGTGACGCGGCGCACTTTTTCCTTGTCGGTATCCATCATCATATCATTGAGTATGGTAGGTGTTATCTGCCACGATACGCCGAATTTATCTTTCAGCCAGCCGCATTGCTGCGCCTTTTCATCGCCACCTGTTTTCAGGTTGTTCCAGTAATAATCTATTTCTTCCTGCGTATCACAATGAACCATAAAAGAAATAGCCTCGTTGAACTTAAAATGCGGCCCGCCATTCAATGCCAGAAATGCCTGGTCTTCGAGTACAAACTCAATTGTCATTACAGTGCCTTCGGGCATGCCGTGTATTTCCTTTCCCTCGTCGGTATAATGATTGATGCGGCCAATATGGGCATTCTTAAATACGCAGGTGTAAAACGTTACGGCTTCAGAAGCATTGTTGTCAAACCAAAGACAATTGGTGATTTTACTGATCTTGTTCATAAAAGGATGTTTTTAAAATAACATAACCCTTGCAACATTACTATGCCATATGTAAAAGCCCCCTGCTATTCCACAAATCAGGGATGTGAGGCAACAAAACGTATAAACTCCCCAATAATGGTGTGATACCCGGCTGTTTTTTGCTGGGGTTGGGGTGCCTTGCTACATTTACAACATCAAACAAACAAGCACGGCATTCCTTTAACAGACAAAACAAACATTACCAACGTTTAAAGGATACAGGCCACGCAAACAAACATTCAAACAAAACGCAAACATAGTTTTACCTATTTAGTACATGCCCGGGGAGAAAGCCCCGGGTATTGCTTTTACATGCTTTTGCTGCCAGTGATGCAGGCGCTGCAGTGCCAGTGTACGGGCATGTTGTGCATCGGTTGCTTTTAGTAACCCGCAGGCAATACGGCCATTCTGACTTTGGTAATAAAAGTCGTGCTCGTCTATAAATGGACATTGAATAGTGGCCTTGCAAGACTTTATCTCATTGTTGATAAATACGATACGGTAGTAGTGCATATTGCCCCGTGTGTGTGGTAGCCTATAGCGCAAAAAAAGTGTTCCTGTAAAGTGCTGTTAACGAGCGGTTAACAAAAATGCCTTATATGTAAGTGACATAACGCCGGATGCTTAATTTTGCAGTATGGATAATGCAGAACTGGAAGCGCATAAGCAACGCATAGACCAGCAGATAAAGGCCGGTATAGATAAGCTGGTAGAAAGCGGGGATATACAGCCGGGCGATTTTGTGCCCAATGAAGATGGCGACCTGATGATAACCATACACGATGAGCATGGCGATGCCATTGTATTCAATTATACCCAGGTGCGTGTGCATAGCTATGGCGGCCGCATCAACCCGCCACCGGCTTTATAGTTTGGTCACCCTGCTGCTGTGTTGCAAAATGCCACCGGCATCATACAGGCTCATGTAATAAGCACCGGCAGGCACCTGTGTGGTGGCTATGGTAAAGGTGTTGACACCGGGCTGTACAGTGGCTGACCTGCGTGCTACCTGCCTGCCTGTGGCATCTGTCAGTACTATCTGCAGGTTTCCCGTTTCGGGTGCGTTTACGGATATATGAATGGCATCGGTAGCGGGGTTGGGGTACAATTGTACATCGGCGGTAAAGCTGATGCGTGAAACGGAATTGGTTAGCTTACTATCGTCGAAGCGATATACTGATGTAGTAGCACCCGGTTCATAGCCGGAGAAATACAGCAGGTTATTATGCACCATCATAGGTACCCGGTTACCAACCACTTCTGCATGCATAGGTACTATCTTTTCGGCGGCGTGTGTGCCATCGGTGCGCCACAGCCAGCTTATATCACTATTGTCTTTTGCAAAAAAGTACAGCTTGTTATGATACAGGGCAAACCCCTTAATATCGGCATTGCCATTAGTGCGCAGCGTATCAGTATGCGCAGTGCGTGTAATCGTATCGTAGCTGCACAGCATGCTTTCATATACCTGCCCGGTGCTGCCCGCAAAATAGATGCGGCTGCCCAGGTTGCCAATACCGCAGGCAGCAGCCTGCAGGGAATGGGCATTGCCGGGCGCAATATCTGTCAGCCTCAAGGGTGCGCTGCTACCATTATAAACAAACAACTCATTGCCATATACAAGGTCTTGCGCGCTGAAGTATAGCTTGCCGTTGTGCACGGTGAGGTTCATAGGGTTGCTGCCACTGGCACCAGGTACTATCTCATAGCAGTTCAGTTCTTTCTTTAACGGGTCATATACATTCAGCTCCCTGCCCGAAGCCTGCGTTTGCGCTACAAAACATATTTGATTACCCACTGCCTGCAGTGCATAGGGATTGGATGAGGCGCTGCCCGGTTCGGTATCCCATTCCATCGCTACTTTATGCTTTACAGGGTCGTAGCTGCACAGCTCGCGGCCATAGGCTACGGTGGTAGCGCTGAAGTAGATGATGCCATTCAGCACCATCAGCCCTTCGGGTGAAGCACTTGCATTGCCCTGGCGGATATCGGCCACGGGGTAGGGGGGATTATTGCCATCGTAGGCAAACAGCTCTTCGCCTACAGAATCATTACGACCGCAGAAGTAGAGTATATCATTCAGTATCACCATGCGGCGCCACGGGGTAGCGCTGCTGCTATATTTAAACAGGGAATCGAACATTTGCGGCTGTGCGGTGGCGCTTGTTATTTGCCACAGCTTATCGCCGCTGCCATTATCGGCGGCAAAGTATAGTGTATTGTTATGCGGGGTGAACTGCGCAGGAGTGCCTGTTATAGCGGGTAGTTGCAGCCTTTCGGTTTGCGCATGGCTGCCAAGGCAAGCAGCCGAGAGGAAGAACGTATACAACAGGGGGCGCATAACTATTATTTTAAATAAATATAACGATTAAAAATTGCAACTCTGCATTAAAGGGGTTAATGCGGGGCTATTGGTGGTGTGTGATGAAACAAGCTATCGCGGGCATCTTTTCGTATCTTTAGTAAACAGGAAAACATGCGTATGAAGACAACCTTACTTCTTTGCTTTTTTATGGCCTGCTTTATGGCATCTTATGCCCAGCAAGGCCCATCGGTGAAAGTAGCGGGCAACTGCGCGGTAGCCAATACCTGTGCCGATTGCGGCAGCCCCAAAGCTGCATTCGGCAAGGGGGATAGCCTTACTACCTACTTCAGAAGGCATATAGACAGCAATAGCCTGGAAACGATAGAGGGCATTGTATCTATGAAGATATATGTAGATGCCAATGGGAAGGCCTGTTGCTATGCTATCAACAACCGCTCTAACGCCTCTACGGAATACATCACATCGCTGAAACTGGATAAGATCATCAATAATATGCCCCCGTGGAAGCCCGCGATGGTAAATAAAAAGCCCGTGAATGCTGCATTGGCCCTAAGGCTATACATCAACATGAATGAGGAAACCATCCGTGTAGGGTATGACAGGGCCAGTGTACGCTACGTACAAAAAGCAAAGAAAAAGCCTGTAAAGGCCAAAAAGCCGGTAAAAACAGCTAAAAAAAGCGCTTAATACAGCTCGCAAAAGGTTTGAGTGACACCGTGCGTCACTATCATATCATTTAGAGCAGCCTCCGTTTCCTCACACCTGTCTTCGGCCATATGTTTGGGTACCTGAGGGTACACTTCCTTTTTTACCTGTACGTTATCCCTTACACAATTGCAGGTATAGTCTTGTGTCTTATCGCATGAAAAAAGCAACAAGGTGCAAGCCAGCAGTACTATACGGTTCATGATACGCATATATTTATTAGACGTAAGATATAAAAATAATTCACCAATACACATTTACCCTGCTCATTTTTTAAGATGCATAATGGGTTGAGATGT
>CAMLKS010000183.1 GCA_946480675.1 uncultured Bacteroidota bacterium | reverse complement strand
CTACTGGTTGACAGGTGGATATTGTTTGGTGTTATCACGGCACTGACCATAGGCGGCGGCTACCTGATACGCAGAGAGCTAAAACGGAATATCGTAGCACGCATTATAATAGTAGGTGTATGGTTGTTTTGCATACTGTTTTCACAAGTGCTGGTGCCATTTGCCTTCAAGCATGTGCTGCAGAAGCACCAGGTAGAACGTATCTATTCTACATTGGGCCAAGATGTTCCCCAGGCTTACCAGAGAGACACACAGAAAAACGGGGAGGCTAAAAAAGGAAATGTTTCGGACTATAACGTAAAGCAATCAAAAATTGCTATTGGTTCCGGTGGCTTTTGGGGTAAGGGTTTCCTGAACGGAACTTCCACCAAAAACGCATTTGTACCCGAACAGAATACTGACTTTATCTTTTGTGCCATAGGGGAGCAGTTTGGTTTCTTCGGCAGCGCTATACTCATTATCATCTATGTATCACTGATGCTGCGAATACTATTCCTCGCAGAGCGCCAGCGTTCGGCATTCAGCCGTATATATGGCTATTGCGTGGCATCTATACTGTTCTTCCACTTTGCTATCAATATCTCTATGACTATAGGGCTGGCACCGGTTATCGGTATCACATTGCCATTCCTTAGTTATGGTGGTTCGTCGTTGTTGTCATTCAGCATCCTCATATTTATATTGCTTCGGTTGGATTCTGACAGGCAGGTGATGATACGCTAATAAACGAACCTTATGGAATAAGACGTAATTTTGCGCCGTGGCTAAAATATTTCCATTATCCGAAGGTGTTTTTACGGTAGGGCACGATAAACAGTTTGTTCCGTTTAGTTTGCAGAATGATGAATTGACCAACCGCCCTACAGGGTCTTTACTGGTAGAAATTCTACCCTTCCTGGTAGTGACAGATAAAGATGTAATGGTGCTGGATACCGGGCTTGGCTTCAAGGCAGCAAATGGTGAAATGCAGATACACAACAACCTGCGCGCACTGGGTTACGAACCGGAAGATGTAACGAAAGTATTGATGTCGCACCTGCATAAAGACCACGCTGGTGGCGTGATATATAAAGATGCCAATGGTGTTGTAAAGACCACTTTCCCCAATGCTGCTTATTATGTGTACAGGCCGGAGGCCGATTTTGCTCTGGCAACAGGTTACCCTTCCTTTCAACCCGAAGAAATAGAACCCCTGCTATCCTCATCGCAAGTGCAATGGCTGGATGGGGAAACCGGTACCATAGATGGTTATATCACCTTCACGCATTCAGGCGGTCATAGCCCGCAGCATATTGTGTACCTGATAGATGATGGCACGGATAAAATCTTCTTTGGTGGTGATGAAGCCCCACAGCTAAAGCAGATGAAGATAAAATACGTGGCCAAGTACGATTATGATGGCAAAAAAGCAATGCAATTACGTGAACAATATGCAGAGCAGGGCATAGCTGAAGGTTGGCAATTCCTGTTTTATCACGATGTGCAAACACCCGTAGCCAGGCTGTAATCAGCGCTTTTCGTTAGGGTTGCCGCGGCGCTGTTTCAGTTGCTGTATCAGCATTTTTTTAAACTCGCGCTCGGCATCATACAGTTGCGATAGCTGTTGTGCAGAGATAACTTTCAGAAACTCGTCTTTATACTTTTTGCGCAGGTTCAGTATTTTCTCTTGCGCTTCAATATCTTCATCTATGCTGCGCATAGCGTTTCCCTGTTGCTCTTTATAAGCCCTACGTACGGCGCGCATCTCATCGCCATAGCGGTTATACACCGGCCAGAAGCGTTCAGCCTGTTCAGGTGTCAGGTTTATTTTGTCGGTGATATAAGCCACTTTTATCGCATGTATCTTTTCAAACCTTTCTCCCTTTGGCTGTGCCAGCAATGTGGTACAACTCAACACCATCAATACGATAATATTTATTAACTGTTTCATTTCTTTCTGCAATATATTAATTCACAATGGGTTGTTCGCCCTCACTTTCATCCAGGTAGTTTAGTATATCCTGTTCAGATATTTCATTCGTCAGGTTGTGTAAGCCTTCAGTGCTTAAGTTACTTACCAGCATATCTGTATCAAATTCATCAATATGCTGCACTATATAATCATTAATAGCATCTTGCGGCAACGCTGCCAATTGTGCCGATATGGACGGTTGTTTTTGGTTGTTGTATATGGTATACCCGCCCATGCCCAGGCCTATCATCAGCACCGCTGCTGCGGCCCAGCGCACATTTTTCCATATCCGGTTGCCCAGCGGTAGTACTTTCGTTGTTGGCTTATCTGCCTGTTTCACCGCTTGCAATACCTGTTGCGGCAGGTTTTCAAAATATCCTGTAGGTGTGGTATATGGATTAGGTTTATCGATAGGCAGCTCACTTGCTGCTTTGTTCAGCATATTGGCTGCCAGGCTTTCAAAATAGCCTTGCGGCATTTCAAAAGGCATGTTTTTACGTATGCTGAACGTTGGTTCCGGTGCATGTGCCAGTCGGGTGGTATCTAATACATTATCAGTCAATGCCTCAAAATAGCCTTGTGGCACATAATATGGCATATGACGCGGCATATCAGCAAGCCTGCTGTTTAGCTCTCTCAACTCATTCACTATGTCGTTGCTCCGTGTCATTTATAGTTAGACTTTATAATGTATTATTGGTTTAACTCCCCCAGCAGGAATGCTTCTACTTTTTTTACCGCATGGTGGTAAGATGCCTTTAGCGCGCCTGCCGATGTATCCAGCACCGTAGCCATTTCTTCATAAGGCATTTCATCATAATACCGCAGGTTGAAGACAATGCGCTGTTTTTCAGGTAGTGCCTGTATTGCCTGCTGCAGTTTCCATTCTATCTTCTGCGCGTCAAATCCTTTCTGTGCTACCAGCTTATTTTCCAGCGCCGTTTCATGGTCGGATAATGATGCCGATGCGCGGCGTTTTTGCTGGTCTATCCATGTCAGCGTTTCATTAGTAGCTATGCGGTATAGCCAGGTGTACAGGTTGGCTTCCTCACGAAAATCACCCAGGTTCTTCCACACTTTAATGAATACATTCTGCAATATATCGTTTGTGTCTTCATGTTCTACTACCATTCGCCTGATGTGCCAATACAGCTTCTCCTGGTATTTCTGCACCAGTTGTGTAAAGGCCATCTCCCGTGTTTGTTCACTTTTGAAAGACGCCAATATTACGTTGTCTTCTATTTGTATAGCCGTTTGGGCCATGTTTCGGGGCTGTTAATTAGTATATAGACTATCTGAAAGTAGTTAAGTTTAATATCATGCCATAATGTTTTTAGTTTTGTGCCCTATGCCATCGTTCCCGGACTTGAAGATCGTTTTTTTCGGCACGCCAGATTTTGCTGTTGCATCGCTCGATGCACTGATGCATGCGGGTGCCAATGTAGTAGCCGTAGTTACCGCTCCCGATAAGCCTGCAGGTAGGGGCAAGCAATTGCAGGCATCGGCTGTGAAAGAGTATGCACTGGCAAAAAATCTGCCAATACTGCAACCTGAAAAACTGAAAAACCCTGAGTTTGTAGCTGAGCTAAAAGCGTTGGGTGCCGACCTGCACGTGGTAGTAGCCTTCCGTATGTTGCCGGAAGTGGTGTGGAATATGCCGCCTATGGGCACTATCAATGTGCATGCTTCCCTGCTGCCGCAATACCGTGGTGCTGCGCCTATCAACTGGGCTATCATTAATGGTGAAAAAGAAACCGGCGTTACCACCTTCAAGCTGCAGCATGAAATAGATACAGGAAACATACTGCTGCAGCATAAGGTAGCTATAGAACCTGACGATAATATTGGCACCTTATATCAAAAGCTGATGCACGAAGGTGGCAGGCTGCTGGTAGAAACGGTTGAAGGGCTTGCTGCCGGTACTTTGGAGGAAGTAGCACAGGCAGACGTAGCAGAAGGCGAACTGAAGCACGCACCTAAAATATTCAAAGAGCATACACACATCAACTGGCACCAGCCGGTAGAACATATCCATAATCTCATCAGGGGACTATCGCCCGTACCTGCAGCCTATACCATGCTGCAGGATAAGTTTTTGAAGATATACCATGCCCACTACCTGCTGGATGATGCGCACCACCTACCTGCCGGCACCATGCATACCGATAATAAGACTTTTATGCGCTTTGCAGCAAGTGATGGCTGGCTGTATGTAGATGAAGTGCAGCAGGAAGGTAAAAAGCGGATGGATATGGAGTCCTTTCTACGCGGTTTCAGGGGATAAAGTATCAGCGAAATATTGCGCAGCGAGCGCATAGCCTTTCATGCCCAGCCCTGTAATGCAACCTACGCATTTAGATGCGGTATAAGAATTTTTACGATAAGCCTCGCGGGCATAGATGTTGGATATATGTACTTCCACCACAGGTATGCCTATGGCAGCTATCGCATCGGCAATGGCAATGCTGGTGTGTGTATACGCGCCGCCATTCAGTATAATGCCTTGCACCTTACCGCGGCAGCTATGTAGGTAGTTGATAAGCTCGCCTTCCACATTGCTTTGATAATAACTGAATGAGATACCTGCAAATTGCGTTTTCAACTGCTCCAGGTAGCTTTCAAACGACTCGTTGCCGTATATATCTGTCTCCCTGGTGCCGAGCAGGTTCAGGTTGGGGCCGTTTACAATAGCAATCTGCAGCATGTTTTTTATAATTTAAGGCAAGATAATAAAAAGCGAAGAGTGTATTTTTACATCATACAATCGCCACCCCATGCCAACAATTGAAGAACTGCTTATTACCAAGCCGATAAAAGACCCGTACAACCGTGCGCTGCTCAGCATCATGTATACCGGTAGCTGGCTGGTAAGCAGGATAACCAAGCTATTGAAGCCCTACGGCATATCAGAACCACAGTATAATGTGTTGCGCATACTGAGGGGGCAGCATGGTGAACCCATCAATATGTTTGCCGTGCAAAACAGGATGCTGCAACGCATGTCGAACGTATCGAGGCTGGTAGATAAGCTGGTGGAGAAGGGGCTGGTACAACGTACGCAAACTAAAGAAAACCGGCGTATGGTGGACCTCACCATTACAGAAAAGGGACTGGCGCTTCTTACGCAGCTGGATCCTGTTATTGGAGATTATATGCATAGCATTGCCAAAAACCTGAAGAAGGATGAAGCAAGAACGCTGAGTGAATGGTTAGACATTTTGAGAAACGAATAAAGCATACGAGTAGTGTGGGATGCCTACCTGAAGGGGTTTAAAGCTTACTTACAGTTGGAACGCTCTATGGCCGATAATACCATAGAAGCTTACCTGCACGATGCAGAAATGCTGGGCGATTATATACGTGCAGCACATGCAGGGTTGGGCGTACATGCAATTGAATTGTCGCATCTGCAGTCTTTCCTGGTGCATATACATGAGCTGGAGTTATCGGCCGGCACGCAGGCGCGGGTTATCAGCGGTATCAAGTCTTTTTTCAGGTACCTGCTTTTAGAAGAAGTGATAAGCAAAGACCCGACAGCCCTGCTGGAAGCACCTAAGCTGAAACGGGCATTGCCGTCTTTCCTGAGTGTAGATGAGATAGACCAGTTATTTGCAGCTATAGACCATAGTACGCCTGAGGGGCAACGAAACCGTGCCATGCTGGAAACCATGTATAGCTGCGGATTGCGTGTAAGCGAGCTTACCAGCCTTGCACTGTCCAACCTGTATATAGATGTTGGTTTTATCCGCATTATAGGCAAGGGTAATAAAGAAAGGCTGGTGCCGATTGGCCCGGAAGCGTTGAAA
>CAMLKS010000182.1 GCA_946480675.1 uncultured Bacteroidota bacterium | reverse complement strand
TATCCTGCAGCATTTCTTTACGCACTTTTTTCAGGTTTACATGGGTCCAGCCTTGTGTGCCCCATTTATTAGGTACGGGGTAAATGACCGTGTTATCAAAGGTACAGAATACATCCTGGTCGAGGTGGGGAAGTTTAACAGTCATTCGCCTTTTCATTCATGGTGGCAAATATCTTCTGTTTCAACTTAAGCCTGTCGCTTCAAAATGTGACACTTCTATCACTTCATCAAAAGCCATGCCTGATGTATGTGCATCTTTTACCCTAACCATATTCTTTATTCTAAATTATGCCTTGGCTGTAATCATCTCTTCTTTCGTATCGCCATCGGTATCGAATCGTTTCTTCAATTTCAGAAGCGGCTTTTCTATAAGAATATAGGAAAAGTGGGCAATTACAATGCTGATAGTTGTATGTACAAGGAATGTAGGTATCCAAACGTTATAGCGCAATTTTGGAATTAACGGAAAATCGTGAGTGCTCCAATATACCCATATATCATTAAGGAATAAACTGTTTAGTAGCACATATAATGGCATATGATACAGGTAGATACCATACGATATTTTGCCTACATATGCTATGAGCCGATGCTCCAGGAATGCCCTGGACAAGCCGGTGTAAGCATTGCATGTAGCTAAGTATACAAGAACAAGTGATATTGTAATATGTAATCCCAAAGCGAAGTTCAGGAAATAGTACACACAAGCACCTGCCATCAGCAATACAGCGACATAAAAGAATTTATATGCCTCATATTGTTTGGGTAAGTACAACTTTGCAAGGGCTAATAATGCACCTGCGCATAGCCAGCTATAGGTGTCAAAGAAAATGAACACAAAGCACATAGTGATGATGATAAATACCGGTTTCCGGAGAAAAATGATAACCAATGGCCATGCCAAGTAAAACTGTTCTTCAATACTTAAAGTCCATAAATGCACGTATGCCAGTAGCGAAGGGGCGATGGTCAATACATCGGGTAAAAAATTGAATGTATAGGTGAAGGCATATAAAGCGATTTGCCGGAAAGCTGGGTGTACTATGAAGGCAGTAATAACAAGCAAATAATAAATTGGGAATATGCGCAATGTGCGTTTCATGTAGAATGACTTTAGCGCCTGGCGTTGCGGCAGATACCTGCTGTGCAGCAACCCTTCCGTTATCAAAAAACCGCTGATAACAAAGAATAGTGTAACCCCTAGCCTGCCGGCATTTTGGCGTGCACCTAATATGTTCCCTATGCTTAATATAAAGTGTTCTACCAATACCAGCATTACAGCTATGCAACGTAGGCCATCCATTTGTGCATACCACTGCTTATTTTTCATATGATAAAAGTTGTGCGGACGAAAATAAAAAAATAGTACGCTAGAAAACACTATGCCTTATCTACATTTGCTAGTTGCCCGCAGGCGGCATCTATATCCTTACCACGACTGCGGCGCAGGCGGGCATTTACACGCTTGCTTTCCAGGTACGCCATAAAGCGGTCGGTAATAGCCTCATCGGGTTTACTAAAATCTGCCAGCTCTATCGGGTTATATTCTATGATATTTACCAGGTCTACCGGCACCCGGCGATACAGCTTTATCAGTTCATCTGCATCCTGCAGGCTATCGTTGAATTTATTGAAGAGAATGTATTCAAACGTTATTTCATTCTTCGTTTTCTGGTAGAAGTAGTTGAGCGCATCCACCAGTTCTTCCAGGTTGCTGGTTTCATTGATAGGCATAATCTCATCACGCTTCCTGTCATTGGCCGCATGCAGGGATAATGCCAGCTTAAA
The DNA here is from genome assembly GCA_946480675.1 of uncultured Bacteroidota bacterium. The sequence goes on along the minus strand of CAMLKS010000182.1, from coordinate 3,970 downwards.
GCGCACTTCATCATCGCCCAGCTTGCGTATCATTTTAGATATACCTGCTGTGGATACCGTAATGCGGCGGGGGCTCATGCCCAGTCCATCAGGTGCGGGGGCGGTTATCTTATTTATGGCTTTCAGCACATTGCTATAGTTCAGCAATGGTTCGCCCATACCCATAAATACTATATTGGTAATACCCTTGCCATAGTGCTGTAATGCCTGCTCGTTGGCCAGTGTTACTTCATCTACTATCTCGTCAAAGTCCATATTACGCTTGCGCGGCAGGAAGCCGGTAGCGCAAAACTTACAAGCCAGTGAGCAGCCCACCTGGCTGGACACACATACGGTCAACCTTTTTTCGGTTGGTATCAGTACACTTTCCACAAAATGGCCATCGTGCAGTTGCAGACGATTTTTAATAGTACCATCGCTGCTGAACTGGCTGTGGTGCACTTTTACTTTATGGATGGTATAATCGGCATTTAAATTTTCGCGCAGGGTTTTAGGCAGGTTGCTCATATCATCGATACTTGCAGCGTGTTTCTGCCATAGCCATTCATATACCTGTTTGGCACGGAACTTAGGCTCGCCCCATTCTTTCATCAACGTTTCCAACTCCTGCAGGCTGCAGTTCCTTATATTTTTCATGGTTGCAAAGGTACGAAAGGGCTGTAAATCAATAGGATGTCATTATTAAAAGATTAAACTTTAATAAAATAAATATAGGTGTTATGAGCTGCATTTAAATTTTTCTATTTTGCAGGCAAAATATTCACATATGAAAGTTTTACGTTTCTTAGGTATCCTGTTATTAATACTAATAGTAGGCTTCCTTGTTCTTTGCATTGTATCACCGTCAGAGGTAAAAGTTGAAAAGTCTACAGCTATCGATGCCCCTAAAGCTATAGTGTGGGAGCAGGTAGTGTATTTTAAAAACTGGGACAACTGGAGCCCGTGGAAAGAAATGGATACAACCATAGTAACCGACATATCGGGCACAGATGGACAGGAAGGTGCGAAATATCATTATGTGGGCAAAAGAAGCGGTGAGGGGGTTAGTACTAATATGGGGGTAACTGATGGGGAGATGAAATATGAAATGCACTTCCTGAAACCAATAGAAGGGAAGGCCGATGGCTGGATACGCGTGGCGGAAGAAGGCAGTAAAACAAAAGTCACCTGGTATTTCCACGAAAACCTGGGCTTCCTTATGCGTGGCTTTTTTGCACTGATGGGAGGCAATAAAATGTTAGACCAATCCTTTAGCCGTGGCCTGGAGCTTCTAAAAAACTATAGCGAGGCACACAAAGGTGATATAGCTGCAATGGGTGCACCAAACTTTGAAATCATAGAAACACAATTTCCAGCACATAATTATGCGGGTATCCGCAAAGTGGTGAAATGGGCAGATATGACGAAATTTTTCAGTGATAGCTATGCTGCTCTTGGAAAAGCTGCAGGCCAGCGCATAAACGGGCCCGCCGGCGCCCTGTACTACAAATGGGATGAACCTAACCAGCAGGCTGATATGATGGCCGCTTTCCCGGTGTCAGACAATAAGCCTGTAGAAGGTGCGACTATGGCCGCTGTTCCTGCTACGAATGCCTATATGATAAAATACGTAGGCGGTTATACGGGCAGCTATAATGCACACATGGCGCTGGGTAAACATATGGAAGCGAACGGCAAAAAAATGGGCCTTGTAATAGAAGAATACATCAAAGGCCCCAATGATGAACCGGATAGCAACAAATACATCACCAATATCTACTACTTACAACAATAAGCATTCAATCGTGTTTATATGGCCCTTGTACAATGTACAGGGGCTTTTTTCGTTATTATAACAGCACTGCCCTATATTCGCAAACGTTTAAGCACGCGATGAAGCTATCGGTTATTATTGTAAACTATAATGTAAAGTACTTCCTGGAAGTATGCCTTCATTCTGTAATAAGAGCTATAGATGGCATAGCTGCAGAAGTAATAGTAGTGGATAATAATAGCAATGATGGTAGTGTAGAATGGATAGCTGATAAATTTCCGCAGATAAAGCTGATAGCGAATAAAGAAAACCTCGGTTTCTCTAAGGCCAATAACCAGGGCGCTGCTATAGCACAAGGTGAATATGTACTATTCCTGAACCCTGATACCGTAGTGCCGGAGGAGTTTTTTACCAAAACACTGGCTTATATGGATGCCTACCCCCAGGCAGGCGCTTTGGGGCCACGGCAAATAGATGGCAAAGGTGCTTATGCTATTGGATCTAAAAAGTCGTTCCCCAGCTTTTGGACAGCAGTATTCAAAACCACAGGCTTAGGCAAGCTATTTCCGAAGTCAAAAACATTCAACCGCTATTTTGCAGTGCATGTAGGCGAATATGAAGAGGCCCCTATAGAGGTGCTGCATGGCTGCTGTATGCTGGTGCGTAAAAAAGCGATGGATGAAGCAGGTGGTGCGTTTGATGAAGACTATTTTATGTATTGCGAGGATGTAGACCTTTCCTACCGCATCATAAAAGCAGGGTACCAGAATATATATTACCCACAAGTAACAATGATACATTATAAGGGTGAGAGTACCCGTAAGGCATCACTTCGTTACATACGCATCTTCAATCAGGCCTTAGCCACTTTTGTCCGCAAACATTATTCATCTGCCCATGCCAAATTATTCCTGTTACTAATAAATATTGGTATTATTTTCAGGGCATTTTTTGCCATCTTTAAGAATACGGTAAAACTATTAAGGCTGCCGATACTGGATGCTATCCTGTTATTAATTACCCTATGGATAGTAAAGGATGTATGGATGAGCAAGATACGTGATATCAACCCCATACCTTTTAAGATGGCGCTGATAACCTTCCCGATATATACGGGCATATGGTTGCTATCCTTATTCTTGAATGGCGCGTATGATGAACCATATCGCCCCGGGCGTGTGATACGCGGTATGCTCATAGGCACTATATTAGGCCTTGCCTTCCTGGGGATATTGCCTGCAGAAATGCGCTATTCGCGTGCTGTAATAGTACTTACAGGTTTTATAGTGGCTGCCCTAATGATAGGCTTGCATGGATTGCTGTACCGGATGGGTATACTTGGCAATGCTAATTATAACAATCTTCCCCGCAAAGCCATTGTCGTTTCTGATGAGGAGCATTATCGTTCTACAATCAATACGCTGAATCATGTTCCCTCTCCACCGGAAGTGATAGGCCGTGTAGCTTATCAAACCAGCGATGCCCATACAGCGCTGGATATCATAGATAATCTTGATAAGGTATTATACGCTACCACAGCACAGGAAGTAATATTTTGTGTGAATGGCATTAGCTATCATACTATACTGGCCCATATGATGAAATGTGGCAAACAGTATGAATACAAGATACATTTGCCCGGCAGCCGCAGCTTTGTGGGTAGCAATTCGGAAAATACATCGGGCGACCTGTATACCGTAGATCATCGTTTCAACCTATCCTCCTTCGAGCACAAGCGCAATAAACGTGTACTGGATATAGGTATTAGTTTACTCCTGTTAATATTATACCCGATACTGGCTTTTAAAGTATTACATGCCGGTACATTCTTTAATAATATATTTAAAGTATTGAGCGGGAAGCGTACCTGGGTAGGTTATAGCAATAAAAATATGTTGCCCGGCTTACCCAAAATCCAGCAGGGTATCATACCTATCAGTGGTGTTCAAAAAGGCTATGAACCAAGCGAGGCCATACGTACAGAGCTGGATTATGCATATGCAAAAAACTATACCCCGGCTACAGACATTGGCATTCTGAAAAAAAACTGGAAGTATTTGGGAGAAAAATAGAAAAAGATTTTGCAGAAATCAGAAAACGATTATTTTTGCAATCCCAATCGGGGAAAACACTCCTCCTTAGCTCAGTTGGTTAGAGCACCTGACTGTTAATCAGGGGGTCTCAGGTTCAAGTCCTGAAGGGGGAGCACTGTTTTAC
>CAMLKS010000181.1 GCA_946480675.1 uncultured Bacteroidota bacterium | reverse complement strand
ATCAACCTTCATGGATGCGTCTTAGTGAGATACAGCTTTAAGCCCTATAATGGAACCAATAAGTGTAACGATAAAGAATAAACGCCAGAAACTGGCCGGCTCTTTGAAGAACAGGATACCCACCAGCACAGTACCTACAGCGCCAATGCCGGTCCATACGGCGTAGGCAGTGCCTATAGGTAATGTTTGTGTGGCTTTTACCAGCAGGTACATACTGATCACCAGGCAGACGAGAAAACCGGCATACCACCACGTAGCGGCAGCCCCGGTACTTTCTTTCGCTTTGCCAAGGCAGGCAGCAAAGCCCGTTTCAAATAAACCCGCAATGATCAGAATGATCCAGTTCATATCTTCTAAGCTTTTGGAGCCGCAAAGATACTCTATTCTTATCGGCACTATTTTATTGTGCGGTATCTTACAGCCAAATGCCTCATTCAATGAATAAGCAATCATATAGCGATCATCTCAGGTTTTATACGCCGCATCATTTTGTGTTTTATCCTATAGCCGGCATACTGGCCATCGGCAGCCTGATACTGGGGTTGTACTACGCAGAATACAGAATGGTATGCATGCTGTTTGCCATATGCCTACTGTTATTGATATGGGTATCATTCATGATGCGCCAGCATTATGCCCTCACACTGCAGGATAGGATAGTAAGGCTGGAAATGCGTTTACGATATTATCAACTGACCAACATAAGATTTGAAGTATATGAACCGCAACTGAGCTTTAAGCAGATAGCAGCCCTCCGCTTTGCGTCGGATGGAGAATTGCCCGTATTGGTGCAGCGTGCGCTTGATGAAAAACTATCCCCGAATGCGATTAAGAAAAGTATAGTGTACTGGACACCCGATGAAATGAGGGTATAAACCAAGAGCTGCCCAATGGCAGCTCTTGGTTTATTAAAACATCTTGCGGAAGCAGCGTTTGCGCTTATGCTGTATATGGTCGTAGTTTTTCCAGTGGTTGATAGCTTTTTCATTGGTTTCTATCATACCGGTGGTTTCTACATATTCCACACCATGTTCCAGCATTACTTTTTGTAACTCCGTTATCAGTATGGCGCTTACGCCTTGTGCCTGCCAGTCTGGGTGTATGCCCGTTAGCAGCAGGTCTACTACTTTAGGTTTTTTGAAAGCCTGTGTAATATGGTACCAGCCAAAAGGGAATAAATAACCGCGCGCTTTCTGTAAGGCTACGCTAAGCGATGGCAAGCTCACGATGAAGCCTATCGTATTGCCATCTTTATCTTCTATCACTTTCACAAACTTGGGGTTGAGGAAGCTGAAGTATTTCTTGATGTAAAAATCGGATACTTCTTTATTCATACTCACAAAGCTGAAGAGCTCGCTGAATGCATTGTTCAGTAGTTCAAATACCCGCGGTGCATAGGCTTTCATCTCATCGCGGTTATTGAAATGAACAACTTTCAGGTTATACCTGCGCTGTATCATATCATTCAGCTTCAGCGCTTTTTCAGGTATCTCTTTTTCCAGTTTCAGGCGAAACTCCACCCAGTCCATTTCCTTTTCATAGCCTGCTGCTTCAAAATGCGCGCGGTAGTACGGCAAATGATATTCTGATGCTATGGATGGCAGGTGGTCGAAACCTTCTATGAGCACAGCCTGGTGGTCAAGATTGGTAAAACCTAACGGGCCGTGTATGCCTTTCATGCCACGTTCCTTTACCCATTTCTCAGCTGTGTCTAATAATGCTTTGCTTACTTCTTTATCGTCTATAAATTCAATACGGCTCAGCCTGCCCAGGTCTTCACCTGTTTTCTCGTTGTAGCTTCTATTGATGATGGCAGCTATACGGCCTGCAACTTTATTGTTCTTTATCGCTATCCAGAATTCGGCTTCGCAGCTCTTTAGGGCAGGATTGGTTTCTTTTTTCAGGGCATTTAGCTCATCCTGCTTTATAGGAGGAACCCAATAGTCGTTCTGTTTATACAGGTCGTAAGGAAATTGAACAAACTTCTTAAGGTCAGCCGCACTTTCGCACCTTTTGATTGTTATAGACATCTTTTACTACTACGGATTGGGGTATTGAATATTGTTTGACCGACAATATATGCAATTTTGGGGCAAATGCTTGATAGTATTGGGTAAATCGTGGTTGCTGTTCAAGTTTTAACAGGTATTAAAGCCTATTGTTTTGTTACAAATAGCGCTCCTGCAATCCTGTCTGCTATCAACCTGCCTTTATTGGTCAAAATCAGTTTATGGCCGTCATGTTTCAGTTCTCCGTTTTCAATAAATATCGCCGCATCTGTCAATATCTGTTTTACGGTGTCGCTGCCGCCCATTGCTGCTATTTTATCCAGGTTGCAGCCCCACATGGTTCGCAGCGATGTCATGATGTATTCATTCAGGTGTTCTGTTACGGTCAGGTGTTCTTCTTCGTATGGTAAGGCATGTTCTGCCAATATGCTTTTTGCATATAGTGCATTGTTGGCTATGTTCCAGCGCCTGTTTTTGCCATCAAATGAATGGGCAGACGGGCCAATGCCCAGGTAGGGTTTACCCATCCAGTAGTTGGTATTATGCACGGCATATTTGCCGGGCAGTGCCAGGTTCGATATTTCGTAATGTTCATAACCCATCGCATCGGCCTGTTCCATCAGCATTTCAAACTGCGCAGCGCTTTGCTCATTATCTACCGGTCGTGTCTTTTTCTGGCGTATGTGATGGTACAATGCAGTGCCTTCTTCCACCGTAAGCGCATAGGCCGAAAAGTGGGGGATGCCCAGTTCCTTCACCTGTTGCAGGTTATATTTCCAATCGGCATCTGTCAGGCCCGGTGTGCCATATATCAGGTCTATGGTTAGATTGGTATAGCCCATATCCTGTGCCGTTTTTATCGCCCTGTCCGACTGCTGTGCGGTATGTGCCCTGTTCATATACTCCAGGTCCTGCTCCCTGAACGATTGTATGCCTATACTAAAACGGTCTACCTGGGTACTTCTCAGTGCCTTGATGTATTCCGGCGAAAGGTCATCCGGGTTGGTTTCGAGGGTAAACTCGCGCAACTGTTTTACATTATAGTGCCGGTATATCAGTTCTGTTATCGTATTTATTTCATCGGCCGATAGCATAGATGGCGTACCACCACCAAAATAAATAGTTTCAATTTCGACGCCCTGCAGGTAGTCTTTCTGCATTTCTATTTCGTGCAATATGGCGGATATTACTTCCTGCTTCAGTTTCAATGAAGTGGAAAAATGGAAATTGCAGTAAGTGCATGCCTGCTTGCAGAAAGGTATGTGTATGTATATGCCTGCCACAGTGCAAAGCTACTTTAAAAGCTACCGTGTAAAAAATCACGGTGCCTGTATATGAAGCTATCGGGGCGAATAGTATTTTTAAATCGCAACAGCGTGTTCATGAAAGGAATTATTCTAACCTTGTGCTTTATCTGGCCGGCCATCTTACAGGCGCAGGAGCTTAAGGAAACAGTCTATTATATGGGCCTACCCCATGTATCGCAGGCAGCAAAGGATTACCATTCTGGCAAGTTCCGGGCGGGTGATAACGATATTACCTACTCCATTGCAGATAGCATGGATACGGAAAATGCTGATGTGCGCCCGTTTTACATTTACCTGGTTTCAAAAATGCTGGTAACGGCCGATAAATCGTTCATGCAAAAAATGGGTACCATTTGCCGTCACTATATGCAGAATGAGCCCAATGCAGCCTTGGGACTGTTGTTTTCAAAAGGTGTAAAGCCCGATTACCGTATGCTATGGGCCAGGGCTATTGCAGAAGACATCAAGCTGGGATGCGACGGTATTGTAATGCACTGTATGCGCACTTCCCGTTCGCTGGCATTAGAACGTTGCACTGAGCGTAATAAGGATAGACTTGAAATTATTTATAATATGGTACGCAGCAACCTGAAAGTTGCCGGGCAGGGCCGATAGCTTTGTTTATAGTACTACCTTTGTTCTCTGATACATGCGTACATACGTCCGGATTTTACTTTATACACTGGTATTTTCTTTCCTGAGCATTGCGGCTTTCGCAAAGGTATCGCCTGCAAAATATGGTGTGGTACTGCCTGCTGATAGCGTAGAAATGGCACAGGCTACGGCGAAGCACATGGATAGCCTGCTGGCAAAAAACATGTTCCTGTCTGCTAAAACAACTATTTCAGCCATAGAGCATACCCGTGTGATGGCAGATAAAACCTGGGATTTTTACCTGTTGCTACTGCTTTGCATGATGTTGGGTGTTGTGCGTTACGGCGACCCAAGGTATTTCGGCAATATGTGGCGCGTATTTCGCAATCCCAGCCAGGGCAGGGCTGCAAAAGAGCAGCTGGAAGTTTCTGTGGTACAGAATATAGTCATGAACCTGTTTTTTGCCCTTGTTGTAGGTGCATACTTATACTACCTGGCCCGTATCAATATTCCCCAACGCACCGGCTCTGTATCACCGTCTACACTGGTACCTATGCTGGTAGCAGGGGTAATGCTGATATACGCGGCTAAATATATAGTGATACGGTTCAGCGGCTGGGCTTTTAAAATTGATAATATTTCAGAATACTACATATTCAATATTTTTCTGGTCAATAAAATAATAGCCATTTCGTTGCTACCCTTTGTTATTGTCATGGCTTTCGGGTCGGCCGCACTTGCAGCCCCTGCAGTGATTGTTTCCGTTATTGTCATAGCCTTGCTGTTCATAAACAGGTACATCAGGTCGTGGCAGGTATTCGGCTCATTCTTCCAGTACAGCAAGTTTCATTTTTTTACGTACCTTTGCGCCTCGGAAATATTGCCGCTGGCAGTGTTAATGAAACTATTGGTACGAGGATTGCTGTAACACTTGTTGAGTGCTCCCGTAGCATTGTTAACATATAAAACCCGTTTTTAACCCCCATATGGCAAAATCTGAACGTACACAGACTAAGAGCACCGGGAAAAAGGAGTCGCCGAAGGTAGGTAGTATACTTATTACCCAACCCAGGCCTGAAACGGAAAAATCTCCCTACTTCGACCTTGCTAAAAAATATGAGGTAAACCTTGCTTTCCACCCGTTCATCAGGGTAGAAGGCCTGAGTGGCAAAGACTTTCGTAAGCAACGCATAGATGTAGCAGAACACACAGCCATCATTTTCAACAGCCGCAATGCAGTAGACCATTTCTTTCGCATCTGCGAAGAATTGAAAGTGAAGGTTTCGCAGGAAATGAAATATTTCTGCGTTACGGAGGCCGTAGCCCTATATCTGCAAAAGTTCATCCTGTACCGCAAGCGTAAAGTATTCTTTTCGCCCGATGGCAGCACCGATGGCCTGCTGGAGGTAATAGGTAAGCACAAGCATAACGAAAAATTCATACTGCCTACGTCCGATAACGGCAAGAATGATATTGCACAGTTCCTGGCAGGTCATAATATTCAGTTCTCTGAGGCTACACTATATCGCATGGTATCTAATGATATCGGGCCGATAATGAAGGAGCATCATGATATGATCGTATTCTTCAGCCCTTTCAGCGTACAGACGTTGTTCGATTACGATCCTGAATTTAAACAGAACGGTACACTGATAGGCGCTTTCGGCCCTACTACTTCCAAAGCTATAGAAGATGCAGGCCTGAGGCTGGACATTAAAGCCCCGGCTCCCAATGCGCCCTCTATGGTATCGGCACTGGAAAAATACCTGGTAGATTTAAAGAAATAGAAGTTCATACTGATTTATACATGGCTCAACATTTGTTGGGCCATTTTCTTTTTAACTTTTGGTTAAACAATGAAAATG
>CAMLKS010000180.1 GCA_946480675.1 uncultured Bacteroidota bacterium | reverse complement strand
TGCAGTATGTGCGCAGCCCTAAGTATGGCGAAAAGAAATCGAGCAAGGAAATAGACTGGTGGGGCATTGTATTCCTGGCTATGGCAGTAGGTTCGCTACAATATGTGCTGGAACGCGGCCAGGAAGATGACTGGTTTGCCAGTGGTGCTATCATAATGCTTACCATTACAGCGATATTAGGTTTTTACTTCTTCATCTGGCGGGAGCTAACTTATAAAAACCCGATAGTAGAGCTACGGGTATTGAAGAACAACAACCTGCGGGTAGGTACTATCCTATCCTTTATACTCGGCTTCGGCTTGTATGGCTCCACCTTTATCATACCGCTCTATACCCAGTCTGCGCTGGGTTGGACGGCACAGCAGTCGGGCATGCTGATGATACCGGCGGCGCTGACCACTGCAGTAATGATGCCTATAATCGGGCGGCTATTGCAGAAAGGCGTACCGCAGCAATACCTGGTAGCGGGTGGGATGTTCCTGTTCTTCATTTTCAGTTTTTGGGGCTATAAAGTGTTGACACCGGATACAGATAAAGATGCGTTTTTCTGGATGCTGATAGTGCGTGGTATAGGCATGGGTATGTTGTTCATCCCCATCACTACCCTTTCCTTGTCTACCCTAAAAGGGCAGCAGATAGGCCAGGGTGCTGCCTTTACGGGTATGATGCGGCAACTGGGCGGCTCTTTTGGTATCGCACTTATCACCACCCTCATGTCGCGCCGCACGGTACTGCACCGTAACGACCTGATGGCCAACCTGGACCCTACCGACCCGGCAGTGCAGCAACGAATCCAGGGATTGCAGCAAAGCTTTATAGCCAAAGGCATGACACCTGAAAATGCACTGAATGCGGGATATAAAATGCTGGACCTCAGCGTAACCAAACAAGCATCCGTACTTTCTTATATGGACATATTCCTCTGGCTGGGGGCTATGTTTTTAATCTGTATACCTTTTGTATTGATGGTAAAAGGCAATAAGAAGAATAAAGTAGATATCTCAGAAGCAATGCATTAGGTACGGGCGGCGCTGCAATTACAGCGCCGCTTTTCTTATCCCCATCCGCGTATATAACAAACAATTTCTTACCTTTGCGCGGCTAAACAGGTTCTTTAATTTATTATGATCAGCAGAAGAAATATCCGGGTGAAGGTGATGCAAACGCTATATACACTGGCCGCTATGGAGCCCGGAGAACAGGAATTGGACAAAAAGATCGGCTCCAACATCCTGAATGACAAGCTAAACCGCTCACTGGACCTATTTATCGTTTCCATACTTTATACTTTTCGTACCGCGCAATATGCAGAGACCGACTCCATACAGCGCTCGTCAAAATATTTGCCTACAGAGGCCGATTTGAATGTAAGTACCAAGATAGCCGGTAATGAATTTATGTGGCAGGTACTTTCAAACGGTACATTTCCAGAACGCGTGAAGGAAGCAAAACTGGACCACTGGATAGACGAAGAATGGGTGAAGAAACTGTACCAGCAACTGATGCAGACAGAGCCGTATCAGAACTATATTGCCCTGCAGGAAAGAACACCTGCCAAAGAGAAATTCATCATTCAATACATCTGGGAGAAGCTGATATGGGATAACGAAGCCCTGCAGGAACATTTTTCTGACGAGCTACCCGGCTGGGAAGATGATAAAGAGATGGCTAAAATGCTGATGGATAATTTCTTCAAAAGCAGCCAGAAAATAAACTTCCTGAACCTCGTATCGGGCGAAAAGAAAGAATATGCGCATGAACTGCTGCATACGGTGATGGAAAAAGAAGCCTACTGTATGGAACTGGTGCAACCCAAACTGATAAACTGGGATGCCGACCGCGTAGCATTGATAGATTTGATATTGCTGCGCATGGGTGTATGCGAAATGCTGTTCTTCCCTACCATCCCGACTAAAGTAACCATTAACGAGTATATAGAAATAGCTAAAATGTACAGCACGCCTCAAAGCGGCCAATTCGTTAATGGTGTGTTAGATAACATATTGAAAGACCTGGAAAAAGAAAATAAGATACGTAAGCAAGACCGCGTTCGTAAGTAAGTCTTAACTTTGCAGCTTCCCGATAGTATGAAAAAGATATTATTAATTGCAGCAGTATGCACATTGGCAGCCTGCGGTGAGGACAAGCCACAGCAGGATAAGGGTTTACTATCTACAGACCTGGTAAACAACCCTGTATCTGCAGAAGGCACCAGCGAAACAGACATCAACAAAATGCCTACTATGGATTTTGCAGATTCTGTTCATAACTTCGGCACCATACAGGAAGGTGAAGTGGTTACCCACGACTTCAGTTTTAAGAACAACGGTAAATCGCCCCTGCTGATAAGCAGCGCTACAGGCTCTTGCGGCTGCACGGTGCCTGATTATCCGAGGGACCCTATTCAACCCGGCAAGGAAGGTGTTATCAAAGTGAAATTCAACAGCGATGGTAAACCCAACCACCAGGATAAAACAGTTACCATCTACAGCAATTCGAAGCGTGGCATGTATGAATTGCACATCAAAGCCGATGTAACACCACGCCAATAAACAGTTTATTATTCAATCAATAAAATAAAATCAGATGTTTCAGACAATCATGTTGCAGGCACAACAACAAAGCCCATACTTTTCATTGATACTTATGGTGGGTATGGTAGTTGTGATGTATTTCTTTATGATACGCCCGCAAGCTAAACGTGCAAAAGAACAAAAGAAATTTGCAGATTCGATCAATACAGGTGAGCGCATCATCACTTCCTCAGGCATACACGGTACTATCAACAAGATAAATGATGATGGCACTATACAGGTAGAGATCAGCCGTGGTACATTTATCACAGTTGAGCGTTCTGCTGTTTCTATGGAAATGACGAATGCTTTCCGTAAGAAAACAGAAGGTACTGCTGCGGTTGCCGCAAAATAACAATCTACCTGATGCTGAAAGTAGGTATCACAGGAGGCATTGGCTCCGGAAAATCAGTTGTATGCCAGGTGTTTAAAACACTTGGCATACCTGTATTTAGTGCTGATGATGCCGCACAATATGTGATGACCCATGATGCAGTTTTAGTACAATCTATTAAACAGTTATTGGGTAGTGAAAGCTACAAAGACGGCAAACCCAACCGCCCGCATATAGCCGCCCTCGTTTTTCAGCAGCCTGAACTATTACAGCAACTCAATAGCCTAGTGCACCCTGCCACCATAGCTTATGGCCAGCAGTGGATGGAAACACAAATTACACCCTACGTTATAAAAGAAGCCGCCATTTTTTTTGAAAGCGGTAGCTATAAGGATATGGATGTGATGGTGGGGATATATGCCCCAAAAAAAGTACGCCTGCAACGCGCCATGCAGCGTGACGGTGCTACGGAAGAAAAGATACTGCAACGCATGGCCAACCAGATGGACGAAGCAGAGAAAATGCGCCGCTGCCATTATGTTATCACCAACGATGGTAATACCGCTGTGCTGCCGCAGGTGCTATCCCTGCACAAAACCCTGCTTGAAAAGGCTAAACTACACTAACGGAATATGGTCTTCATATAGTTGCGGTAGGTTGTTTTATTCTCTTCGCCAGGGTCCTCGTTTATCATAGTTTCTATAGCGGCTTTCAGCTTTTCCAGCCTTTGTACTGCTGCATCGCGTTCGCTATTTGTATTCACATTATTCCGCCTGTCTTTGTAGTAATCGGCTGCGCTTATCACATAGCTGCCTGCGCTGCGTCTGTATTTCTGTATGCTTTCCTGCTTCACCAGTTTCAGGCTTAGTGCCAGTGCCTTATCAAAAGCAGCTTCAGAACGCACTACCTGCATATATTCCGTTAAGGCTACCACCATGTTTATCTTATCATCATATTCCGGCAGTGTAGCTTCAAAAAGGGCTATATCTCCCTCTTGCCCTTTCTGCGCTATTACCAGCATCACCGCATCCATCAGGTCGCCACGCGGGTGTGTGGGCAGTAGCTGTTTGGCATAAGCGTAGGCCGTATCCTTATTGATATTATTAGCCAGCCTCAATGCCACACCTGCCACCATATAAGAGCTATCGTTCACCCATTTATGCAATTCTATCTCCGGTGTAGGTTTGGTGATGGTCTTCCAGGCTGCCAATACAGATATGGCCGCCGCTTTCACTTTACGGGTACCATTAGCCGATAAATAGATCACGTCACGCTGCCATTTATCCTGCCGCTTGCGAACATTTTGCTTCTGTAACAATTGTAGCGCACGGACTTTTACTTCTTCATGCTTATCCTGTAATGCCAAATTAATGATGCCTTGGTTACTCGCATCATCCAGGTTGTTACCCGCAGCTGTCAGCGCCCTGAATTTTGTGATGATATCAGCATTGCTGTGCTTGTACGTTAATAACCAATCTGCCGGTGTTTTATTCTCTGTTATTTCGCCCGGCAGCCAATGTTCGACATCCGGTATTACCAGTGGCTTTGCACCATTCTTATATGGATATGTATAGCTGGTGTTCTTACCCGTTATGGCCCAATCCACTACCTGCTTTTCACTGCCGTAAACTATCGCCGATTTCAATGGTAGCTTGTACGCTGCACCCGGTTGTATCTGTGCGACAACCACTGTCAGCTTCTGTGCGGCATCATCATAAGTATATTGCACATCCAACTTTGGATGCCCGCCACGATAGTACCATTGGTCGAAAAACCAGTTCCAGTCCTGCCCCGTTACCGCCTCAACCGCCAGCCGCCAATTGGTTGCTTCCGCGCTTTGCAGGGCATTGTCAGTAAGGTATTTTTTCATCGATTGATAAAAAGCCTCATCGCCCATCAGCCCGTGCAGGTAATGTAATATTACGCTACCCTTCTGATAAGATATGCGATCAAACATATCTTCCTTATCCCTGTAATGAAAACGTACCAATGATGGTGAGTGGTCGCTGATGCCCAGGTAGCTATTCAACTCCCTGTACAGCATTTCATCAGCACTTGCCTTTCCATATTTATAATTGCGCCACAGCTGTTCGCCATACGTAGCAAAAGACTCGTTCACAGTCAGGTTCGACCATGATTCCGCCGTTACATAATCGCCGAACCATTGGTGAAATAGTTCATGCGAAACCACATCTTCATGATTATCGTCGTCATACTCCCGCTTGTTTTGATTCATGAAAGAACCAAACAAACTGGCACTCGTGTTTTCCATAGCCCCCGATACATAATCGCGCACCACTACCTGGCTATACTTATTCCACGGGTATGGCACACCTGTAACCGTAGAGAAAAAGTCTATCATTTCAGGCGTATGGTTGAACATGTATTTAGCATAGGGCGCATACGCAGGCTCTACATAGTAACTTACCTCTTTGTCCTTCCAGCTATCCTTTACAACATCAAACCGCCCTATAGCAAACATGATGGCATATACCTGTATCGGCTTATCCATCTTCCATATATCGGTGCGCAGGCCTATGCCTGCTTGATGCTGACCTGTCATGGCGCCATTGCTCAGCGTGGTAAAACTATCTGGCACGGTAAGCGCCAGTTCTACCGTAGTACGCTGGTTAGGTTTGTCTATAGTAGGCAGCCAGCGGCTGTTGGCTTCCGTTTCGCCCTGTGTCCATATCTGCGATGGCTTGCCGGGGATGGCATTATCTGTATTAATAAAATATAAGCCTTTATCATCACTAATGGCTGAGCTGCCACTGGTTATCTCTGCATATGGCATGGCCTTGTAGCGGATATATAATTGCAGGGTATCCTCTTTGCTATAGGTTTTATCCAGCGATATGGCCAGTACATC
>CAMLKS010000179.1 GCA_946480675.1 uncultured Bacteroidota bacterium | reverse complement strand
GCATATACATCCAGCTCTATCATTGGCTGCTTTGCAGCGGCATCGGCTATGTTCGGTATTATGGCGGTGATGGGGTATACTACTGATAAAGACCTTACATCTTTCGGGCGCATACTTACGATGGGACTTATAGGCATTGTAATAGCATCGCTTATTAATATGTTCATCGGTAGCGACCGTATGGGCTATATCATCAGCATTGTAGGTGTAGCTGTATTTACAGGCCTTACCGCTTACGATGTGCAGAAACTGAAACGCATAGGTGAGGGTATAGAATACGAAGGCGCTTCTGCAAGTGATACAAAAAAGCTGTCTATCATGGGGGCGCTTACCCTGTATCTTGATTTCATCAACCTGTTCCTGATGCTGCTGCGCTTGTTTGGTGGCCGCAGGGATTAAGCTGGCTATTAATATTTATGATATAAAAAGCATTCTTTACGGGATGCTTTTTATATTTAGGGCTATATGCAACCGGTAATGTATATCAAAAGCAGGTGGATGTTGTGGGTGATACTCCTGGTATTTGTAGCACTAAAAATACCCCATCTGTTCTACCCGTTTTACTGGGATGAATGCTGGCCCTATGCCGTAGCTGTGAAGCAAATGTACTATAACGGGCCCAGCCTGTTGCCGGGTGCCATTAGTGGGGAGGTAGCCCGTGGGCATCCGCTGATGTTTCATTTTCTTGCTGCATTATGGATGAAAATATTTGGTACATCCAATGTCGCCATGCATAGCTTCCCACTGTTTATCTCAGTACTGTTTGGCATCGCCATATACGAAGCCGGTGCACGCTTATTCCATACAAGGGTTGCCATAACCGCTGTATTGCTGGTCCTTTTTCAGCAAATGTTTTTTGTACAGGCGGCCTTCGTATTGTTTGAAGTATTTATTGCCTTTCTTGCATTTATAAGTATCTACTTCTACACAACGCGCAAATATGTATTGACGGCCATAGCATTGACCATGCTGTTTTATACCAAAGAAAGCGGCCTGGTACTTGGCCTGGTATTGGGTATCGATGCAGTAGTAGGGCTATTCAACAGGCACCGTGCTTTAAAGGAAAAGCTTTATAATATGCTGTCTTTAATAATACCGGCACTGTGTATCGGTGTTTTCTTTCTGCTGCAAAAGAAGATAAATGGCTGGTATGTGCTGCCCTTATATACAGATGGGCTAGAGCATAGCTGGGCAAGTTTTTATGATAAATTCAGAGGTGCAGTAAAGGTCTGTTTCAGGGATGGGTACAGAAGGTATTTTTGGGGTATAGTATGTGTAGTATCTATCGTTGCAGCATATGCACGTAAAAATCCACGGTACCTTATCATTTTAATTGCGACACCTTTTACTTTTCTGCTATGCAGCGATGCATACCACTGGCTCATACCTGCTTATGCCTTAGTGCCCTTATGGATTATCAGTGTATTGCTGGCAGCCGCAGTGCTGCCACCCAACATAGCGTATGGTAATAACCCGCAAAGAAAATTCATCTTTTTATGTGTCGCATTTTTAATTGCATTCTGTGCCTTTACGGCATACAATCTCTTTTTCATTGACAGGTATTTGCTGATAGCATTAGTTCCGCTGCTATTCATAGCTGCTTTATATTATACCACAACCTTAGAAGCCATTCATAAAAAAATATGGATACCGGGTGTGCTGGTTATGCTGCTGGTGCAAGGATACGCATACGTGAAGGATAATAATTTATCGGATATTTCCCTGGGGGCATTTGATGGCTTGTATGTGCAGCAAGCACCCGTTAAATACCTGGAAGAACATGGCTACTACGATAAAAATATTTCCATCCTGGAAAACTTACAGTGGCAACGCCTGGATGACAGCAATGCAGGTTTCAGAACCACTAAGGAGCCATTCAACTTTGTGTATTGGGGCATAATGGAGCATACGGATATTGTATTGCTTGAAAACATAGAATCGAACCGCGCGGCGGATACCAGTGCGAGACTTAAGATGGATACTTCTTTTGTATTGGTACAGCGGGTGGAGAGCGGGAAAGCGTGGAGCGAAATATTTGTGCGTAAAGAGCTATTAAAAAATAGCCGGTACTTTAAGAAGTACCGGCTACCAATAATATTTGGTGCAGACTATTCATCCAGCTTCAATACGGCCAGGAAGGCTTCTTGTGGTATATCTACACTGCCTATCTGCCTCATACGTTTTTTACCTTCTTTCTGTTTTTCCAGCAGTTTACGCTTACGGCTGATGTCACCACCATAACATTTGGCAGTAACGTCTTTACGCATAGCCGATATGGTTTCGCGGGCTACTATCTTAGCGCCCAGCGCAGCCTGTATAGCTATCATAAATTGCTGGCGTGGCAGCAGTTCTTTCAGTTTAGCACACAGCTTACGGCCAAAGTCCTGCGCACGGCTGCGGTGTATCAGGGCACTCAGGGCATCCACTTTATCGCCATTCAGCAGTATATCCATTTTGGCAATGTCACTTTCGCGATAGTCGAGCGGATGATAATCGAAAGATGCATAACCACGGGTAGATGATTTCAGCTTATCGTAGAAGTCAAATACGATCTCGGCCAGCGGCAGTTCAAATATCAGCTCTACACGCGTTGGTGTCAGGTAGTGCTGGTTTATCAGCATGCCACGCTTACCCAGGCACAGGCTCATAATGTTGCCTATATAGTCGGGTATTGTAATGATCTGTGCGCGTATAAATGGTTCTTCAATACGGTCTATACGGCTCGGGTCGGGCATCTCGCTTGGGTTGTTTACGATGATGGCCACATCTTTTTCGCGGGTGGTATATGCTTTAAAGCTAACGTTGGGCACGGTAGTAATAACCGTCTGGTTGAACTCGCGTTCCAAACGTTCCTGGATGATTTCCATGTGCAGCATACCCAGGAAACCGCATCGGAAGCCGAAGCCCAGCGCCTGCGATGTTTCCGGCTCGAAGGTGAGGGAAGCATCGTTCAGTTGCAGCTTTTCCATGCACTCGCGCAGCTCTTCAAAGTCGTCTGTTTCTACAGGGAAGATACCGGCAAATACCATTGGTTTTACTTCCTCAAAACCTTTCACTTCTTCCTGTGTAGGGTTGTTAAGCAGTGTGATGGTATCACCTACTTTCACATCCTTGGCAGTTTTGATACCGGTAATGATATAGCCTACATCGCCCGCAGATACGCTTTGCTGCGGCGATAGTCCCAGTTTCAGCACACCTACTTCATCGGCAAAGTATTCGCCGCCTGTGTGGTAGAATTTTACTTTATCTCCTTTCCTCAGCGTACCATTCACCACGCGGAAATACGCGATGATGCCACGGAATGAGTTGAATACACTATCGAACACCAGTGCCTGCAGCGGAGCTTCAGGGTCGCCCTTTGGTGCCGGTATGCGCTCTATAATAGCGGCCATTATCTCTTCGATACCAATACCACTTTTACCGCTGGCCAGAATAATGTCTTCGGGCTTGCAGCCTATCAGGTCCACTATCTGGTCGGTCACTTCCGGTATCATGGCACCTTCCATGTCTATCTTATTGATGACAGGAACGATCTCCAGGTCGTTATCCAGCGCCAGGTATAGGTTTGATATAGTTTGTGCCTGTATACCCTGCGATGCATCTACCAGCAGCAGTGCACCCTCGCAGGCTGCCAGCGCGCGCGATACTTCATATGAAAAGTCTACGTGGCCGGGGGTGTCTATCAGGTTCAGTTTATATTTCTGTCCTTTATAGCTAAAGTCCATCTGTATAGCATGGCTCTTGATGGTAATGCCTTTTTCCCGTTCCAGGTCCATATCATCCAATACCTGTGCCTGCATATCCCTTTCGGATATTGTTTTGGTAAACTCCAGCAGTCGGTCGGCCAATGTACTCTTACCGTGGTCAATGTGAGCTATGATACAGAAATTCCTAATGTTTTGCATACTTCCTCGAAACAAGGTGCAAAAGTACGTAAAGTATTTGCCATTTATAGATTTATCGGTAACATAAACGGTTTGTAAACCGGAAAAAATGCCATGTTATTGCTAGAATGTAAATTTGATGGTACGGTATTTTAATTCCTTCTGTCAGAACTAAATGATACATTACTATGAAGAAGCTACAACCGTTTATTATCCTACCGTTATTGTTACTGCTTAGTAGCTGCGAACTGATAGGCGATATTTTTGAAGCAGGCGTATGGGCCGGTGTGTTATTGGTAGTGGTGGTGGTAGGGCTGGTGATATTTGTGATCGGCAGGCTGTTTGGCAGAAAATAAAATTATTCATCCTTTAAATAAAAATTAAAACTATAAAACATGAGCACATCACGATTTCTGGCAGGAGCCGTTGTAGGCGTTGTAATCGGGCTGCTGATAGCACCCGAATCGGGCGAAGAACTGCGTACTGACATAGCAGATACGGCAGGTAAATGGCGCAATAGGCTGAATAAGCTGGTAGGTAAAGCGGATGCTACACTGGATGACCTGAAAGCTTATCTGGATAACAATATCGATGGCCTTACCGACGATGTTAAAAGGAAAATATTAAGCATCCTCGACGATGCCGAGCAAATGGCATACAATGCAGAAAGGACGCTGAAGAATGGTGTGTTGTAGGAATTTGCGTGTTATGGTTATAAAGGGGCCGGCTATTGCCGGCCCCCATTGTTTTGTGCTAATACTTCTGGAGTAATATGTTGGCGGTAGCTACCACACCTTCTTCCCTTCCTATAAAGCTCAGATGTTCGGTAGTAGTGGCTTTAATAGAAACATCATCTATAGATACATGCAGCAGGTTGGCTATCGTGCTTTGCATTTGCGGCACGTACGGGCTTATTTTCGGAGCCTGAAGCAGCAGTGTGCTATCTATATTTACCAGCCAAAACCCTTTTTCGCGTATCAGGTTGTAGCAGCGGCGCAGCAATACCTTGCTGTCTATGCCTTTATACGCCGGGTCGGTATCCGGAAAATGTTTACCAATATCGCCCAGGCACAGCGCGCCCAGCATGGCATCGCAAATGGCATGCAGCAATACATCTGCATCCGAATGGCCAACGGCACCTTTGGAATGTGGAACTTTTACGCCACCCAACCACAGCTCGCGGCCTTCTGCCAATTGATGAAAATCAATTCCTTGTCCTATTCTGTACATATCTATCAAATATAAAGAAGCAAAAAAGAAAAACTGCAAAGTGCAGGAAATACCTGTTACACTTTGCAGTTAAATATTTATTAAATGGATGACTACCAGATATCCAATCCGAACTTCTTAGCGTTTTCTTCTGCCAGTTCATAACCGGCATCTGTATGGCGCAGCACGCCCATGGCAGGGTCGTTATAGAGCACACGGCACAGGCGCTCATCAGCATCTTCCGTGCCATCGGCCACTATCACCATACCGGCGTGCAACGAGTAGCCCATGCCCACACCGCCACCGTGGTGGAAGGATACCCAGCTGGCACCGCCTGCGGTGTTTATCAACGCATTCAGTATCGGCCAGTCGGCTACGGCATCGCTACCGTCTTTCATAGCTTCTGTTTCGCGGTTGGGCGATGCTACAGAACCACAATCCAGGTGGTCGCGGCCTATAACGATAGGTGCTTTCACTTTACCGGTACGTACCAGTTCGTTAAACAGCAGGCCCGCTTTTTCGCGCTCGCCCATGCCCAGCCAGCAGATACGGGCAGGCAGCCCCTGGAAGGCAATGCGGTCTTCAGCCATATGCAACCAGCGGTGCAGCCCCTTGTTATCGGGGAACAGCTCCATCAGTGCCTTATCGGTCGTGTATATATCTTCCGGATCGCCGCTCAATGCTACCCAACGGAATGGTCCTT
>CAMLKS010000178.1 GCA_946480675.1 uncultured Bacteroidota bacterium | reverse complement strand
AAATCAAAAAATCGTGTCTATATTTGAAAAAAAATTAGTTTAGCAAAAAACAGCAATAAAATGGCAGCAGACGACAAACTGAAGGTTTTAAAACTGGCACTCGATAAGATAGAGAAGGATTACGGTAAAGGCTCGGTAATGATGCTGGGCGATAAACAACAGGATAAGATAGATGTGATAAGCACCGGTAGCCTTGGGCTGGATGTAGCTCTCGGCGTTGGTGGTTTCCCACGCGGGCGTATCATTGAAATATATGGCCCTGAGTCTTCAGGTAAAACAACCATAGCTATACACACCATAGCAGAAGCACAAAAGAAAGGCGGCATTTGTGCTATTATAGATGCAGAGCATGCTTTTGATGCTTCTTATGCACGCAAACTGGGTGTAGATGTAGATAATCTTATCATCTCTCAACCGGACTATGGTGAGCAGGCACTTGAAATAGCCGACAGGCTGATATCATCGGGCGCTATAGATGTAGTGGTGATAGACTCTGTAGCGGCACTGGTGCCTAAGGGCGAACTGGAAGGCGAAATGGGTGATAGCAAAATGGGCCTGCAGGCAAGGCTGATGAGCCAGGCACTGCGGAAACTGACAGCTACCATCAACCGCACAGGCTGCTGCTGTATCTTCATCAACCAGCTGCGCGAGAAGATAGGTGTTATGTTCGGCAACCCTGAAACAACTACCGGCGGTAATGCACTGAAGTTCTATGCTTCTGTACGTTTAGACATTCGCCGTGTAAGCCAGATAAAGGATGGAGATGTAGCCAGTGGTAACCGTACACGTGTGAAGGTGGTAAAGAATAAAGTAGCCC
Source organism: uncultured Bacteroidota bacterium (assembly GCA_946480675.1). The sequence goes on along the minus strand of CAMLKS010000178.1, from coordinate 4,984 downwards.
CCCCATTCCGCCAGGTAGAGTTTGATATTATTTTTGGTGAAGGTATCAGCAAAGTAGGTGAAATAATAGATATGGGTGTAGAACTGGGTATACTGCAAAAAAGCGGTAGCTGGTTTAGTTACAACGAAGGTAAAATAGGCCAGGGTCGCGATGCTGTGAAGCAGTTCCTGTTCGATAACCCGGAAGTAACTGCAGAAATTGAAGCCCGCATACGCATGGCACTTCAACCCGCCGAAGCATAATAACTGTTATTCAGATAATTTTTGGGTTAGTATACAAAAAGAAAAGCCCCGGTTTTCCGGGGCTTTATCATTTAGCTTATTTTGATAATTATGATTCAGGATACAGAATAGCCCAAAATTCATTCTTGCCATCCATTAGGTCATTAGCTACTTCTTTGACATCGTTAACCGTCAGTTGATCGATCATTTTATCATGTTGCAGCACATATTCATTATACCTGTTCCAGAAAAGTGATTCAGGAAGTACAATAGACCAGTAGTTATTGTCTTTCACTTCTTCGCGATGTTGCTCATGCCATGTCGCTTTTACTTTCTCCAGGTCCTTAGGGTCCGGGCCGTTTTTCTTGATTTCTGCTATCACCTCTTTGGTAGCTTTTATCAGTTTATCTACATTTTCCGGTCCGCAAGGCAATTGGTATTGAATAGAATAATTGTTGTATGGATCTTTCTCGAATTGCGCACCAAAACCGCCACTGTAAGTACCACCCATTTTCTCGCGCAGTTCTTCTATTACCTTGATGTTCAGAATTTCGGTAAGTGCATCAGCTTTCATTTCCAGCTTTTCGCTGTATGGCCTTTCGCCATAAAAAGAAGCAATGATAAGGCTTTGCTTTTCTTTACCTTTCTTATACCTGAGGGTAGTAGCACCATTTATTGGACGAACACCATTATCAGTAACCTTTGGCGTTTTGCCGGTTGATGGTAAGCTACCTAAGTAAGTTTCTACCAGCGGCGTTATCTCGTCAACTTTTACATTACCAACTATGAAAAACTCATAACCATCGGCATTGCTTACTTCGTTCTTGTAAATCTCCAGAGACCTGTCCAGGTTAATAGCTTCGAAATGTGCAGGTTTAGGGATTGGTTCGTCTGCTAATGGATTTTTGTTATATAACGCGCTTACCAGCGTATCAATGAACGAATACTGAGGGTTAGCAGACAGGAATTGCAACTGCATTTTTTGCTTGTCTTTGAAAGCTTTAAACAATGCATCGTCTTTACGCGGTTGCATCAGCTTCAGGTACATCAATTGCAGCATTGTTTCAAAATCTTTCACCGTGCTGGTACCTGATACAGTAGTTGCATTTTCACCTAAACCGGCACCTGCTTTAATACTCTTACCTGCAATAACTTTTTCCAGGTCTGTAGGGTTGAAGCTACCAAAGCCCATAGAACCAACTACTGCACCGGCATACTTAGCACTATATTTATCCGCTACACCATAGTTGCTCAAACCACCTTTTTTCAAACCTTTTACGATGATCTCATCGCTCTTGAAGTCGGTAGGTTTAATAGTCACTTTGATACCATTGCTCAATGTCAGTGTAGTTACACCAAAATCTTTGTTATCTGCTTTAGATACTACTTTACCAGGTGTTGGCTTTTTATCCAGCAGACTGGAAGCTACTTTCTTGTCTTCCATAGCTTTTACTTCCTGGCTAAATCCTTTTTGAGTCATTGCCAGCAGTTCGGCATCTGTAGGCAACTTGATAGCACCTTGCTCTGGCCCTGTGATGAGCGAGAAGAAATTCATATTGCTCATCCATGCTTTGATGTTGGCATTCATTTCTTCAAGTGTAATACCCGGCACCATTTGTTTGTAATACTCATATTCAGCTTCTATACCAGGTATAGGTTCGTTTTCAAGGAAGTTGCGAACATATTCGCCAACGATGTTGCCACTCTCCGTAGTGTTCCTTTCGTTATAAGCTTTTTCTATAAAGCTCATAACACCTTTTTTAGCCAGTTCCAGTTCGCTGTTTGTAAAGCCATATTGTTTGGCACGCAGCAGTTCGGCCGTTAGTGCATTCAGGGCTTTCTCCGGGCCATCGGCACCAAAAGATGTGGCTGCACTGAAGTTTTCATAATCACGTGCCCAGCCATCAAAACCTACGTAAGCATAAGGGAACGGAGGATTGCTACTACGTGCCAGGTCGCTCATGCGGCGGTTCAGCATTTGCGTCACCAGTTGCCTTTCAATATTTTCCCTGTAGTCGCCTACTGTTTTCTCATCCAGTTTTTTCACTGAAGGGAAAATAAGCTGCAATTGGTAGCTGGTAGCTTCTTTATCAGTAAGCACCATGGCTTCTGCAGCTTTACGGGCAGGAACTTCAAACGCTTTACGTTCACGCTCTTTAGCAGGATTTTTCATACCCTCGAAGTGTTTCTTCAGGTATTTCATAGCCGTGGCCTCGTCTATATCACCTACTATGGCCACAGCCATTAAGTCCGGACGATACCAATCGCTATAAAAACGGCGGATGGTTTCGTACTTAAAGTTTTTCAGGATATCATCCTTACCTATGGGCAGGCGGCTGGCATATTGAGAACCCATCATCAGTTTAGGCAGATATTTATCCAGCATGCGCATTTCAGCACCTTTACCTAATCGGCTTTCTTCTAGTACTACAGCACGTTCGTCGTCAATATCTTTATTAGTAAGCAGTGCATTATGTGCCCAGTCTTCTATTATCTGGAAACCTTTATCCAGGTTACCGGCTTTGTCGGTTGGCACCGGAAGTATATATACCGTTTCATCGAAGCTTGTATAAGCATTCAGGTCGGCGCCAAACTCTACACCTATAGATTGCAGGTAGCTAACCAACTCGTTCTTAGGGAAGTTTTTACTACCGTTGAAGTTCATGTGCTCCATAAAGTGAGCAAGGCCCTGCTGGTCGTTATCTTCCAGTATAGAACCGGCATTGATCACCAGTCGGAGCTCTACTTTCTTTTCCGGCTTAGCGTTTGGACGGATGTAATAAGTTAGGCCATTGGCAAACTTACCTTTTACAACTTTTGAATCTGTGGGGATAGCTGCTTTCAGGTCTTGAGCTATAGCAGTACTACCATACCCACCCATCAATATCAGCACAGCTAATATCTTGCGCGAGATGTAATGAGAAAAGGGCTTCATAATATATGTGATTATTTGAAGAGCAAAAGAAAAGAAAATAGTGCTGAAAAGCTAATACTAGCGGGAATTTTATGCTAATATGTGTTAAAAAAACAGGGGGATTTCGAGGGGGATCGGGCGATGATAAATTAATACATATCAAATAACAACCCGCTTAAAAGCAATAACAGCAGGAATGGTTTATCTTAGCACTGGAAAAAATAACAGAAGATATATATGTCATTAATCAAATCTATTTCGGGCATTAGAGGTACCATTGGTGGCAAACCGGGTACGGGTCTTACACCTATAGATGTAGTGAAATTCACTACTGCATACGGCGCCTGGATAGCTAATAAGAATGCAGGAAATAAGATAATCATAGGCAGGGATGGTCGCATATCAGGAGAAATGGTTCGAAACCTGGTGGCATCTACCCTGCAGGGTTGTGGTTTTGAAGTGATAGACCTGGGCCTTAGTACTACCCCTACTGTAGAAATGGCAGTAAAGATGGAGAATGCTGCCGGTGGCATTATACTCACCGCCAGCCACAACCCTAAAGAATGGAATGCCCTGAAACTGCTGAATGAGGCCGGGGAGTTCCTGAGTGCAGAAGACGGCCAGTGGATACTGGATTATGCAGACAATAACGAGCACAACTATGCCGAAATTGCTAAGCTCGGTACACTAAGAACAGACGATACTTATATACAAAAACATATAGACGCAATACTGGCACATCCGCTGGTAGATGTAAAAGCTATCAGCGATAAGAATTTCAGTATCATCGTAGACCCGGTAAACTCAACAGGGGCTATCGCAGTGCCACAATTGCTGAAGGCACTGGGCGTGAACAAGATTACGGTTATCAATGAAGAAGTAACCGGCCGTTTTGCACACAACCCAGAGCCACTACCGGAAAACCTGCGGGAGCTATGCCACGAAGTGGAAAAGAAAAACGCCAGCATGGGCATAGCCGTAGACCCGGATGTAGACCGCCTGTGCTTTGTATGTAACGATGGTAGCCTGTTTGGTGAAGAATATACATTGGTAGCTATTGCCGACTATGTGCTTTCTCATAAAAAAGGCAATACAGTTTCTAACCTGTCATCTACACGTGCACTGAAAGATGTAACGGAGAAGCATGGTGGCCAATATTTCCCAAGCGCAGTAGGCGAGGTGAACGTGGTTAAGAAAATGAAAGAAGTAGAGGCGGTAATTGGCGGCGAGGGCAATGGCGGTGTTATTGTACCGGAGTTGCATTATGGCCGCGATGCGTTGATAGGCATTGCGCTGTTCCTGACACACCTGGCCAAATTTGGCAAGAGCATCAAAACATTACGTGGCACTTACCCCGATTATTTTATATCTAAGAATAAAATAGAGCTGAACGAAAATGTGAATGTGAAAAAGATATTTGAACAGATAAAGAAAAAGTATAAAAACAACCCAATAAATACGGAAGATGGTCTGCGCATAGATTTTGATAATGACTGGGTACACTTGCGCACCTCAAATACAGAACCCATTATACGCATCTACGCTGAAAGCACCAGTGAAACGACATCGAACAATATAGCCAAGCGTATCATGGAAGATATACGTGAAATGATGTTTGCCAATGCATAAGCTATAACTGCACATTGCTTTCCGGTAACAAATATGATGTCGTTATTATAGGCGGCGGGCTTGGAGGGTTAATGACCGCCGTACTGCTGGCTAAAGAAGGCATGCAGGTATGTGTGCTGGAACGTGACAAGCAGATAGGCGGCTGCCTGCAAACCTTTTCCATGCACAAAAAAGTACTGGATAGCTGCATACACTATATAGGCGGGCTGGGAGAAGGACA
>CAMLKS010000177.1 GCA_946480675.1 uncultured Bacteroidota bacterium | reverse complement strand
GCCACCCCGAAATGGAACAGCGATTAACAAAAGGTGGCAACATCTCTTTCTACACTACCGATAATGCTAAGGATTTCGAGGAGCATGCTACCGTATTCTTTGGCAGGGAGGTAGTGGCTACGCAACTGCACTTGTAAATCTTTATCTACTCCTACATAGGGTTAGTTATTAGCAAAAACTAATACTTACTTTTGGCGCTATTCGCTGTCAAGGCTTAACTTCATTTATCATTTTTATAAGGACATGAAATATTTACCAATTCCTAACAAGCTATACACGCAAAACCGCGAAAGGTTTATAAAGAAAATGAAACCCAATTCCATCGCCATATTCCCGGGCAATCCTGTATTGCCTACCAATGGCGATGCCATATATACCTATCGCCCTAATGCCGATGTGGTATGGCTTTCAGGTGTAGTGCAGGAAAAATCGATGGTGATATTGTACCCGGACAACCCGGATGCAAGCGCGCGTGAAGTATTGGTACTGATTCGCCCTAATGAACATCTTGAAAAATGGGAAGGCCATAAACTGCGCGCCGATGAGGCGACCGCACTGTCGGGCATCAAAAACGTGCAGTGGCTGGATAGCATAGATGCTACACTGCAGGTGATGATGCACAATGCTGAGTATGTGTACCTGAATACAAATGAGAACGACAGGCTGGATACTACTTTGTTCCGCCCCGACTTGCTGTATGTGCACGATTTTATGAAGCGCTACCCCGTTCATAAATACGAGCGTTCTGCCCCTATCATGAGGGAACTGCGTGCTATCAAAACAAAAGAAGAAATTGCTGTTACCCAACAAGCAGTAGATATTACGCACAAGGCTTTCCTGCGTGTAATGAAGTTTATAAAGCCGGGTGTGATAGAGCATGAGATAGAGGCAGAGATCACACACGAATTCCTGCGCAACCGCGCTACCCGCCATGCCTACGATTGCATCATCGCATCGGGCGACAGGGCACGTGTGCTGCACTACGTAGAAAATAACCGGGAATGTAAAGATGGCGAACTGATACTGATGGACTTTGGTGCCGAGTATGGCAACTATTGTGCGGATATGACACGCACTATACCCGTAAACGGTAAATTCACCAAGCGCCAGAAGCAGGTCTATAATGCCGTGCTGGATGCACACAACTATGCCAAAAAAATATTAAAACCCGGTATCGCTTTTCCTGAATATGCTGCGAAGATGAATACAGAGATGGAAAAACAAATACTGGGGCTGGGGCTGATAACCAAAGCAGACATCAAAAACCAGGACCCTGCAAACCCTGCATATCGCAAGTATTTCTACCATGGTGTTACCCACCATCTGGGTATCGATGTGCATGATCTGGGCACACGTACACTGCCGGTTAAAGAAGGCATGCTGTTTACCATAGAGCCGGGTATTTATATAGAAGAAGAGCAAATAGGCATCCGTATAGAGAACAACGTATGGCTTACCAAAGGTGGCAGTGTCGACCTGTTCAAAGGCATACCTATTACGGCCGAAGAAATAGAAGCCGCTATGAAACGTAAATAAACACTCATCATTGCATTCAATACAAAGCCACGCACATAGCGTGGCTTTTATATAATCTTTTATCTTTGCGCATCAATTTATAATATGAAAAAGTCGGTACTCCTATTAACGGCACTATCAGCCCTCATATCTGTTTCGCACGCACAAAAGGCGTATGTAAAAGTTGGCATCGGCCATAATATCCCTGTTTCCGGTAGTGCTCATTTTGCATATGATAATCCCATCAATGGCAAGGTTACTTATAATAGTATAACAGGTGCCACCACCGATTACGATTTGAAAAAATCGGGCGTTAGCTCAGGCATGCAGGCTATTGCCGGTGCAGGCATCATGTTCAGCAAATATGTAGGTATTGAACTGAATGCTACGATTGGCTTTCTGCAAAAGAAAAATGAAGGCTTGTATGCAGGCCCTTATAACAATGGCTACTTCAGTGAGCGTAGTACTACGTATGCAAAAGCACCGTTGATGCTGAATCCATCCCTTGTGCTGCACACACCCGGCGAAAAGGTTAGCATGTATGCCCGTGCAGGTTTTGTGCTACCACTGATGGCACGCATAAAAAATGAATTCAACGGCACATTAAGCGATATAAGCGGCAACTATAATTACGAGGGAGAAGCTATATACAAAACCTATTTCTCCTTAGGCTATAGCGGCGCTATGGGCATCTCTGTAAAAGCCTCGAAAAAAATGAATATATGGGCGGAAGCCAATCTTACTTCCCTATCTGTTTTTGTAAAGGAAAGAGAGATTACCGCCTATTATGCAAATGGCATTGATGTATTACCGCGCATGTCTGCCAATGATAAAATGGCAAGCTACAGCAGGAAATACGAGAACAGCAATACGCAAATGTCTTACAGCCTGCCATTCAGCAATGCAGGTGTGAATGCCGGCGTTTCTTTCAGCTTCTGATTTGTTTATCACAAAAATAAAAGGCAGGCTTTTGAAGCCTGCCTTTTTTAGTATCTGCAAATATGAGTTTTATCGAAGTCGGTCTACCGATTTTACCAGCTTATCATCGTGGTTGATACCGCGTATGGCCAGTACCAAAAAGATGATTGCTATAGCCGGTAATACAGCACCTATCCAATAGCTGCCATTTACAGCTGCAGGATTCTCATTTCTGAAATTTGTAACCCTTCCCAATGCCATAGCTACAAACCCTATAGTAGCTACAATGCTGAATATCGCTATCAGTTTCTGGCGTTTACGGTTTTTAAACATGAAGATGGCCACCAGCGGCATAATGGTTATCACCAATGCTATCAGTAGCGATGGGTAATGATCGCTTACCCTTATTGCCTTAATGGTATTCGCGCCATTCACCGCTATCTCTGCATGATAGATATCGAAGAAAAACAACCCCACGCAGCAAAGTGCTGCCAATAAAAGCCATACAGATTGAATACGTTGTATCATGATATAAAATTCTGAAAACTAAAATCTAAATCCTAAGGTTTAGCTGATCATTTCTTTACCAAAATATGGGCGCAGCACTTCCGGTATTTTAATGCCTTCCGGTGTCTGGTGGTTTTCCAGTATGCAGGCCATCACACGTGGCAGTGCCAGTGAGCTGCCATTTAGCGAATGCAGCAGTTGCGTTTTACCGCTTCCATCTTTAAAGCGTGCTTTCATCCTGTTGGTCTGGAAGGTTTCAAAGTTCGATACAGAACTTACTTCCAGCCAGCGCTCCTGCGCTGCGCTATACACTTCCAGATCGTAAGTGCGTGCCGATGCAAAGCTCATATCGCCACCACACAGGCGCAGTACGCGGTATTGCAGGCCCAGCGCTTTCAGCAGTGCTTCTACGTGCGTTACCATTTCCTCCTGCACATCGTAGCTTTTTTCCGGGTGCACCAGTTGCACTATTTCTACTTTATCAAACTGGTGTACACGGTTCAGCCCGCGCACATCCTTGCCGTAAGAACCTGCCTCACGACGGAAGCATGGTGAATAAGCTGTCATTTTTATAGGCAATTCGCTTTCAGCTACTATCGTATCGCGGTACACATTCGTTACCGGCACTTCCGATGTGGGTATCAGGTACAAGTCATCAGCAGGCATGTAATACATCTGCCCTTCCTTATCGGGCAGGCTGCCCGTACCATATGCCGATGCTTCATTCACCATATATGGCGGATAGTATTCCGTATATCCTGCATTGATATTATGGTCCAGGAAATAGGCTATCAGCGCGCGCTGCAGCTTTGCCCCCTGCCCTATATATACAGGGAAACCACTACCGGTTATCTTGGTGCCCAGCTCAAAGTTTACCAGGTTATATTTTTCCATCAGTTCCCAGTGCGGCAGCTTTTGTGCCTCCAGGTTGGGCATACTATCCCATTGTCTTACCACTTCATTTTCTTCCGGCGTTTTACCTTCCGGCACACTGCTGTGGGGCAGGTTGGGCAGCTTTATCATCATTTCATGCTGCTCCTTTTCCAGTTGAGATAGCTTTTCGCCTAGTTCTTTGGTTTGTTCTTTATGTTTGGCTATATCTGCTTTCAGGGCTTCAGCTTCTTCTTTTTTGCCCTGGCCCATTAGCTGGCCTATATTTTTCGATGCCGCGTTTATGGATGCTGCCAGCGTATCATTCTCTACCTGTATCTGGCGGCGCTTCTCATCTATCGAGATGATTTCTTCCACCAGGTTCAGCTCTTTAAAATGTTTTTTCTTCAGTCCTTCCAGTACAAACTCTTTGTTTTGCCTTAGCAATTGTATCGGCAGCATATATTAAAAATTGTGGGGCAAATATAGTTTAAATAAAAAAGCCTTGCAGTAGTTGCAAGGCCGGTTAATGATATATTCTTTTTGCCGGTAGTAGCTACTATGGCACTTCTACTGCATTCAGTATCTCGTTCAGTATCTGTTCGCTGGTAATGTTCTCTGCTTCGGCCTCATAAGTAACGCCTATCCTGTGGCGCATCACATCGTGGCATATAGCGCGAATATCTTCCGGTATCACATAGCCGCGACGCTTGATAAAGGCATATGCCTTAGCTGCCAGCGCCAGGCTGATGCTGGCACGCGGAGAGGCACCATAGCTTATCAGCGGTTTCAGTTTGTTCAGTTTATATTCTTCGGGAAAGCGGGTAGCAAATACGATATCCAGTATATACTGCTCTATCTTCTCATCCATATATACCTCCCGCACCAGGTGGCGTGCCTTAAGTATATCGTCAGGCGATACTACCTGGTTTATCTTAGGCATACCCTGCGGGTTCAGGTTATAACGGATGATGTGGCGTTCTTCTTCTTTCTTAGGATATGTGATCACCACTTTTAACATAAAACGGTCCACCTGTGCTTCGGGCAGTTCGTATGTACCTTCTTGTTCTATCGGGTTTTGCGTGGCCAGTACCAGGAAGGGTTCTTCCAGTTTGTAGGTATTGTCGCCAATGGTTACCTGGCGTTCCTGCATAGCTTCCAGCAAGGCACTCTGTACTTTTGCCGGGGCACGGTTTATCTCATCTGCCAGCACAAAGTTGGCGAATATCGGCCCTTTGCGCACTGCAAATTCATGTGCCTGCGGGTTATATACCATTGTACCCAACACATCGGCAGGTAGCAGGTCGGGGGTAAATTGTATACGGGCAAAACGACCGTGTATGGCTGTAGCCAGCGATTTGATGGCCAGCGTTTTTGCCAGACCGGGCACACCTTCCAGCAGCACGTGGCCATTGGCCAGCAGCCCTATCAGCAGGCGTTCCACCATGTGTTTCTGGCCTACCAGGGTCTTGTTCAGTTCCATTGTCAGCAGGTCTATAAAGGCGCTCTGCTGGTGTATGCGTTCGTTCAGTTCGCGAACATCAAATGTATTTGTGGTGGGTTCCATATGCTATCGTACTATTTGCGCAATATATTACTTCTCAAAAATATCACCTGTGCTATTTTTCAGGCGTTAAAACTGCGTTAAACCCAATAATAGTAGCTTTGCACCCAATATGGAAAATTTTGAAGAACGTTGGATACAGGTAGAATTCATGCTGCGCGAGCGTTTCGGAAAGGTACCCGATATGGAAAGCACCCTATTCCTGATAGGGGTGAATGAACTGGGGGCACTGCCCAGCCGCAAATTCACCAAAGAACAAAAACAAGACCTGATGCACGTGGCCGTATGCTCACTGCTCAGCCGCCGGGGATATTTTGAATTCATCAGCCGCGATGCCGATGGCTGGCCGCATTACGACCAGCTAAAACCCGTAGAAACCACCGGGCTGCAAGGGCAGGAAAGGATACTGAAAGAGTGTATCATTGAGTATTTTGAA
>CAMLKS010000176.1 GCA_946480675.1 uncultured Bacteroidota bacterium | reverse complement strand
GTGACAGATAATGCTTTACCACCCTGTAAACATAACTTTCGTATAAAGGTCGGCCGGTTTCCAGTACCAATAAATGATGCGTATCATCCACAGGCAGGCTTTTTTTCTCTTGTATATATGCCCTGAAAGTGTTTAGCATTTCGCTGCTCAGGGGCACCAGGCGTTCTTTATTACCTTTTCCCAGCACGCGCAGCTGCTTCAGGCCCCATTCAATATCGTTCTCTTTAATATTTATCAACTCGCTGCGGCGAATGCCCAGCCTGTATAGCATTTCACATATCAGGCGGTCGGTAGCACCCTTAAAGCCCTCCTCAAAGGTTATTTCTTCCAGCAGGTTTTGCATTTCCCGTTCTTTCAGGTACATGGGTAGCCTATCGGGTAACCGCAGGGCATGCAATTGTTTTACGGGGTTCTTTTCAACCACCCCGAGTCGTAATAAATATTTATAAAAGGAATTAAGCCCCGAAAGCTTCCGGTTGATGCTACGTGGTGCCAGCCCTTCATCTTTGAAAGTGGCCAGCCAGCTGCGTATATGGAAATGGGAAATATCAGCTACGGCATCTATATCGAATTGTGCCTTTGCATATTGCTGAAATTGAGACAGGTCCGTTTCATAAGCGGTACGGGTATGCTGTGCATATCTTTTTTCAAACCTCAGGTATTGTAAAAAGTCCGTGATCCGTTGTCCTATCATAATAAAACCTGGTACTGTAAATATACAATATTACAGTACCAGGCACAATTATATTCCTGACAATTTTGTTAAATCGGATTAATCCAATTGACCTGTCATCAGTTGCTGGCGATAAATCGCTTTCAGCACTTCTGTACGACGCTTAACAGACGGTTTTGTAAACGCCTGACGGCTGCGTAATTGATTAAGGGTGCGTGATTTCTCGTACTTTTTCTTGTACTTCTTCAGCGCCTTGTCTATATTCTCGCAGTCTTTAGAATCAATGATCAACATAATGTATACCTCCCTTTTGGTAATTTGGGAAGGCAAAGGTAGTAAAAATAATTATCTGAACCAACTTTTTAGGCACGGTGTTTGAAAACAGATAATTATAATGTCATAACTTCGTTTATAATAACGAGATGCAAACCCAAGCGGCAGGCAATATGTATAGAAGCTTAGTGTTTATTGTGATGGTGACGGTTTTAGCACTATCCTGCAAAAAGGAAGAACCTTCGGCCAATATGAATATAGATGGCCTGGATAGACCCTACTGTAACGACCCGGATGCTATCAATTATAACCAAACCTTTCCTGGCAAACCGGATAACAGCATTTGCTATTTTCCTACGCAGCCATTTAAGGGTTCTTTCCTTTTCAAAGACTCTATATATGATGCTGATAATAAATTCCGCAAGGCGCAGGAGCTTTATATAACCCTGTCTGCCACTTCCAATACCAAAATGGAAATGTTTGGCTTTTGCGGCGGCAGTGAACCACTGAAAATAACAGCCGACAGGTATTATAAGGCCACCATGGATTCTACCATTGTGATGGTGAATAATATAGAATATAACCTGTATGGTCAGTACCTGTGCCGCACGGCAGACACCATCAGCGGTTACCTGCTGAAGGACAAGGTGGACTCAAACAAACTGACCTTCTTTTTTACCGTGGCCAGCGATTCAGGCGCCAGCTACCACAAGGGTATAGGTATTAAGCAATAATATACAAGACCATACAGTATGTTTACGGGCATAATAGAAGCTACAGGTATTATTACAGATGTAATAGCATCGGGTTCCAACATAGATTTTTGGGTAGAAAGCAAAATAACCCCCGAACTGAAGATAGACCAGTCGGTAGCGCACAATGGCGTGTGCCTCACCGTAGTAGCTATAGAGAACAACAGCTATAAAGTAACCGCAGTGGCTGAAACACTGCAAAAAACCAACCTGGGCAGGTGGAAAGCGGGCGACATGGTAAACCTGGAACGTTCGCTAAGGCTGGGCGACCGGCTGGATGGCCATTTTGTGCAAGGCCATGCCGATGCTACGGCTACCTGTGTAGAAAAACAAATACTGGATGGAAGCTGGCTGTTTCGTTTTACATACGATGCCCAGTTTGCACCACTGGTGATAGAAAAAGGTTCGGCCTGCATCAATGGCGTGAGCCTTACCGTCTTCAACATCAAGGAAAATGAGCTGACCGTTACCATCATTCCTTATACTTACGAGCATACTAACTTTCAGCAAATAGAAGCCGGAACGATGGTGAATATAGAGTTTGATGTGCTGGGCAAATACCTGCTGCGCCAGCAAGCGCTTACAAAAGCATAGCATTACATTCATTTTCCATAATTTAGGACGGGCGTTTACCCCACGCCCTTACCCCAATTGATGCAAAAGCCCGACGTTAAACCTTATTATGACGTAGCCATAATAGGAGCCGGTATAGGCGGCCTTACCGCAGCTGCCATACTCAGCAAAGCAGGCATGCGTGTATGCGTGCTTGAAAAAGAACCACATGCCGGCGGATACCTTGCGGGTTTCCGGAGAAAAGACTTTCGTTTTGATACTGCCATACACTGGTTGAACCAATGTGCACCCGGTGGCATGGCCAGCAAGATATTCGACCTGCTGGGCAGCGACCACCCCACGCCTGTATCTCAAAAAAGGATACGCAGGTATAAAGGTGAAAGCTTCGACTACTTGCTGACCAACAATCCCGATGAATTGCGCGACCAGTGGATAGCGGAGTTCCCGCATGAACGGGAAGGCCTCATCCGTTTTTTTAAAGCAGCTAAAAAGCTGGGCAAATCTTTTCATGACTTCAGCAAGATATTCCGTACAGAAGAAAGTATGGGGATGCAGGAACGTATGAAGAACAAAATACCCTTGCTGAAGTTTGCCATACCATTCATCCCCTACATCAGCTATACGGGTGAAAAGGGATTAAAGAAGGGATTGAACAAATTTTTTAAAGACGAAAAACTGCACCGGATATTCACGGGGGAAACAGAACTCTTATCGTGCCTGGTGCCTATAGGCTGGGCCTACTACGGCGATTTCCAGAGCCCACCTGCAGGTGGCGGGCAGGTGATACCTGAATGGATGGAGCATATTGTGAAATACTATGGCAATGATATTTTTTACAAAGCACCGGTGAAAGAGATATTGCTGAATGGCAACACTGCCGTGGGCGTATCGTTTGAACATTTTAAGCATACCTATACCGTAAACAGCAAATACGTAATAGCTGCCTGCGATGTAGAAACACTATATGAAAAAATGCTGCCGGAACACGCCATACCTCAAAAGCTGAAAGCGAAGCTAAAGGATGCAGAGCTGTACAGCTCATCGGTAACCATATCTGTAGCGCTGGATTGTACGCCACAAGAATTAGGCTTTAATGAAGAACTGGTACACATCGTATCTGAAAAAACGCCGGCTGGCCAGCATTGTGATGGTAACCCCTATACCAGCGAAATAAGCATACTGGCCCCCTCTTTCAGAGACCCTTCTTTAGCGCCTGAAGGGCATGGGACGCTTACGCTCTTTATGCCGGCCTTTATGGATTATGATAGCGAATGGCAAACAGGGAAAGATGCAGCCGGCAACTATGAGCGTGGTGAAGCCTACAAGAAGCTAAAGGGCAGTATTGCCGAGATAATAATAGACCGTGTAGAGCAGGCGGTAGCACCGGGGTTGCGAAAGCATATCCTCTTTTATGATGTGGCTACACCTGTAACACACTGGCGTTATACCGGCAACCGAGGCGGCACTATGATGGGTGCCAAGCCGGGCAAGAAGAACATGCAAGGTAAAATAGCGCATTACCAGACACCCGTAAAAAACCTGCTGCTGGGTGGCCATTGGGCAGAGCTGGGTGGCGGTGTGCCCATAGCTGTAAAAGCAGGCACCAATGCATCGCTGCTCATCTTCAGGCAGGAGAACAAAGCAGCCTTTAAGCTGCTGGCCGATTATATGGATGATAAGATAGGGCTGGATATGATACAACAAAGCGATGTATTTGCACACTACCCCAATAACTGGGTGCAGCAACCCACACCTGCCCAGAAGAAGGCGGCACGCATGCAGGATGAAGAAACAGCTTAATTACCGATTTTATACTACTTTCGGCGCAGATAGCAAGGATGATACATGCGCATAGCATTTGATGCAAAAAGGGCTTTTCAGAATAATACAGGACTGGGTAATTACAGCCGTATGCTCATACAATCGCTGGCAAGCGATTATGCAGCACATAGCTATTACCTGATGTCCCCTAAGCCGGGCCACCTGTTCAAGCCCGACATGCCCAATGTACAAACCATATTGCCTACCGGCTTTTATAAAAACTTCCGTTCACTATGGCGCAGCTATGGGGTAACGCAGGACCTGAAGCAATTATCCATAGACCTTTATCACGGCCTTAGTAATGAAATACCGGCAGGTATTAACAGTAGTGGCATCAAATCTGTTGTTACCATACACGATTTGATATTTGAGCGCTACCCAAAACAATATGGCACTGTTAACACAGCTATATACCGTCGCAAGTTCAGGTATGCAGCGCAGCATGCTGACAGGGTGATAGCCATCAGCAAACAAACCAAACAAGACCTGATAGATTATTATAAGACACCTGAATATAAAATAGACACCTGCTACCAGAGCTGTAACCCAATATTTGAAAAGCAGGCAAGCCTGGATGAATTATCGCGCATCAAACAGAAGTATAACCTTCCGGATCATTACTTCCTGTACGTAGGTTCCATAATAGAACGAAAAAACCTGCTGACGATATGCAAAGCCATGAAAGCTACAACACCATCATTAGATATACCGCTCGTAGTGATTGGCAATGGCGGCAACTATATGGAAACAGTAAAATCATATATTGCACAGAATGGCCTTAGTAATCGCGTCATCTTTCTTTCAGAGCAAGCTACTAAAAATGATATAGCCTTTCGCAGCGGCGATGATTTCCCTGCAATATATCAGCAAGCCACAGCTATGATATATCCCTCCATATTTGAAGGGTTCGGGCTACCCATATTAGAAGCGTTATGGAGCCGCATACCTGTCATCACATCCAACCTATCGTGCATGCCGGAAACTGGTGGTGATGCTGCGTACTACATCAACCCTTTAAGCGTGGAAGAAATGGCAACTGCAATGGAACGTGTAGCCACTGATACTACGTTGCGTACAGACATGACAACGAAGGGCATCGCCCATGCACACCACTTTACAACACATGCACATGCTGCTGCTGTAATGCAGGTGTATCAATCTTTATTTTAACCCCGATTATTTTTTAGGTACAAACTTAGGTTCCGGTGCCGGGCGCCATGTCAGCTGCGTGCTAAGTGTGGGAAATACCGTGCGCCAATTGGCCAGTGTTTTATCAGTAGCATCTACAAAGTACCAGGTCTTGCCCTTGTCCATAGAAACGCTAATGAGTGTAGTTTGTGTGGTAAGTACGCCATTGCTCAGTTGCATTTTCATGTATTGAGGAATGGTACATTGCAATTCGCCTGCCGTATCAATAATAGCAGATGCTTCGCCGGGCCAAGCGGAGAGTATTTTAGAACCCTGGCTTTCCATGTTTTCTATTTGTTTGGACAAATCGCTTATCAACTTATCAGCACCACCTTCGGTAGTAGCTATCACTTTAGGATGTGTGGTAGCCATAAAAGCTTTAAGGTCTTTTTTCACCAGTGCTTCGTTCATCTTCTTTGCAGCAGCTTTTACAACAGGTTTCAGGTTGCTGTAATTCTGTGCATATGCCGTGCCTGTACCATACATCATCACCAATGCTAAAACAGGGCCAAGTAAATTCTTCATCTTTCTGTGAAAATT
>CAMLKS010000175.1 GCA_946480675.1 uncultured Bacteroidota bacterium | reverse complement strand
CAGCGCAGCAGGAACGCCCAGCACAGGACGTATAGCCTATGTGAACATAGACTCGCTGGAAGCAAATTTTGAGTACCTGAAAAACGAAAAGATAAAATTTGAAAAGCGCCAGGCAGAAATGCGTGCAGAGCTGGAGCGCAGTGCCCAGCAATTGCAAAACGACTATGCAGCAGCACAGCGCAAAGCGCAAGCAGGTACTATGACCGAAGCAGAGCAACAAAGCACCGGTAAGCGCCTGATGCAGATGGAACAAAGCCTGAAAACAAGAGAAGAGGCGCTAACGCAGCAATTGATGAAAGAGCAGGTGGAATTTAATACCAATCTGCAAAAGCAAATAGATAGCTTCCTGGAGGATTATAATAAAGACAAAAAATACGATTATATTCTTTCTTACTCTAAAGGTGGTTCTATCATGTTTGCTAATAAAAGTTTAGATATTACAGCAGACGTTATAAAAGGATTAAACGAAAGGGTACCGAAAAAGGAAAGCACAGAAGCGAAGAAATAATTAGTATTTTTCTGTAAAATCTTCGCTGTTTGGAAAACAACACATCTTTTCGCCGTTCGCTATCGCTACTGGATGGCGCACTGCTGGTAATCGGGTCGATGATAGGCTCGGGTATATTTATAGTAAGTGCCGATATAGCGCGCAATGTAGGTAGTGCCGGGTGGCTGGTAGTAGTGTGGCTTATTTCAGGTTTCATTACGCTGGCTGCGGCACTAAGCTATGGTGAACTGAGTGGTATGTACCCACACGCCGGCGGCCAGTATGTATATCTGCGTGAGGCATTCGGCAAGCTATGGGGTTTCCTGTACGGATGGGCATTTTTTACAGTAATACAAACCGGTACCATCGCCGCTGTGGCTGTAGGCTTTGGTAAGTTTACTGGATATCTTATACCATCGCTGGGAGAGAGCAATGTGCTGGTAGGGCCTATGCAACTGGGGCCGATAGCGGAGTTTAAAATAACGGCGGCACAACTTACGGGGCTCGCAACGGTTATATTACTAACCTACATCAATACCCGCGGTGTAAAAAATGCCAAATGGATACAGTTCATCTTTACTAATGCCAAGATACTGGCCATGGGTGCGCTGGTGCTGTTTGGATTCTTCCTGTTTAAAGACGGTAGTATATGGCAGAACAACTGGGACGCAGCCTGGTTTGCCAAGAAGATAGGCGGCGATGCAGATGTGATAACACATGAGAGCCTGAGCACCGGTACGCTTGTGATATCGATATGTATAGCCATGGTGGGTGCGCTGTTTTCCAGCGATGCGTGGAATAACGTGACCTTTATAGCTGGGGAGATGAAGAATCCTGCACGTAATATAGGCCTGAGTTTGTTTATAGGTACAATAGTTGTAACACTGCTGTATGTATCTATGAACTTTATGTACCTGAATGTACTGAGCATCAGCGAAATAGCTAATGCGCCATCGGACAGGGTGGCACTGGCGGCGGCGCTAAAGATATTCGGTGCATTTGGTACTACATTCATTGCCGTGCTGATTATGATATCGACCTTTGGTTGTAATAACGGCCTGATACTTTCAGGTGCGCGTGTGTATTATACGATGGCTAAAGACAACCTGTTTTTACCGGCAGCGGGCAAGCTGAATGATAAAGGCGTGCCTGCAAAAGCCCTGTGGATGCAAAGTATATGGGCATCGGTACTGTGCCTGAGCGGGCAGTATGGCAACCTGCTGGATTATATCATCTTTACGGTATTGATATTCTATTCGCTTACCATAGCCGGTATCTTCAAGCTACGCAAAACACAGCCTGATATGCCGAGGCCATATAAGGCTTTTGGTTACCCGGTGATACCGGCGATATACATTATACTGGCGGCCTTTATATGCATGGTGCTGCTGATACACAAGCCTACCTATACATGGCCGGGGCTTATCATAGTACTGGCAGGTATTCCTATTTATTATTATCTACAAAAACGTGGCGCTGCTACTAAATGAATACAGAAGCGATAGACAAAATGTTTGACGACATGCAGCAACTGCATGTGGTAGTGATAGGTGATGTGATGCTGGATAACTATCGCTGGGGAGTAGTAGAACGCATGTCGCCCGAGGCACCGGTACCTGTGGTGACGGTGAAGCAAAGAGATAACCGCCTGGGCGGTGCTGCCAATGTAGCGCTGAACTGCAAAGCGCTGGGCACCAAAGTAACACTGGCCAGCGTGATAGGCGATGATAGCGAAGGCAGGTTGCTGAGAAAACTGGCAGATGATGCCGGTATTGATACCTCGTTATTAGTAAATAGCAAGCATCGGCCTACTACAACAAAGACGCGCATCATTAGTGAAGGTAAACATATGATGCGGCTGGATGAGGAAGTGTGCGATGATCTGAATACAGAAGAAGAGCATCCGTTTATAGATAAAGTGATGCGCTACCTGCAGATAGAGAAACCGCAGGTGGTAATATTTGAAGATTATAATAAAGGTGTGCTGAAAGAAAATGTGATACACCGAATAGCCGAGCATTGCAGGCATATCGGTATCATCACAACAGTAGATCCTAAGTTTAAGAACTTCCTGGAGTATAAGCATGTAACCGTTTTCAAGCCCAACCTGAAAGAAGTAAGGGAAGGGCTGCACCTGCCACTGGAAGATGTAAACGAAGGCAGCCTGAATGCGGTGCATGAGAAGCTGAAAGAAATACTGCAACACGATATTACTTTCATCACCCTTTCTGAAAAAGGGGTGTATTATAATAACAGCACATCGGGATTAATACCTACGCATATGCGTACGATAGCAGATGTATCGGGCGCGGGCGATACGGTAATAGCAACTGCCTCAGTAGTATATGCATTGACAAAAGATGCAAGACTGATGGCTGAAATATCGAATATAGCCGGTGGGCTGGTTTGCGAATCGGTAGGTGTAGTGCCGATAGATAAAATGCAATTGAAGGCGGAATGTGAGCGTATATTTGCAGCCTGATGAGCGGACGCCCTACACTACAACAAGCATTAAAACATTTTTTTGGTTACGAGGATTTCAGGCTGAACCAGCAGGCTATTATTGAAACAGTGCTTGCCGGTAAAGACGTGATGGCCATCATGCCTACAGGTGGCGGTAAATCTATCTGCTATCAATTGCCCGCTGTTTTATTGCCGGGACTTACCATCGTTATTTCTCCATTGATAGCCCTGATGAAAGACCAGGTAGATAGCCTGCAGGCAAATGGCATACGTGCGGCCTATCTCAATTCTACATTAAATCAGCAAGAACAGAACCATGTGATAAGTGCGGTACGCAATGGAGAGATAAAACTACTCTATATGGCACCGGAGCGGTTGTTCAGCAACGGGCAGCAATTCATACAGTTCTTAGGTACATTGCCATGCTCTTTATTTGCAGTGGATGAGGCGCACTGTATATCGCAATGGGGACACGACTTCAGGCCGGAATATGTGGCACTGTCTGCATTGAAGCAAAACTTTCCGCAGGTGCCTGTGATAGCACTAACCGCCAGTGCCGATACCATTACGCAAAAAGATATACTGGACAAGCTGCATATACAAACTACAGCCAAGGTTTTTATATCCAGCTTTAACAGGGCAAACATCAGCTACTATATCCAGCCAAAGAATGATGCGCTGACACAGATGGCGCACTACCTGGATAAACATAAAGGAGATAGCGGTATTATATATGCGCTATCCCGTAATAGTACCGAAAGTATAGCCAGCAAGCTAAAAGAGATGGGCTATGAAGCCGCGCATTACCATGCCGGAATGGGGATGCAGGAACGTGCCAAAGTGCAGGAGCGTTTTCAGCGGGATGAGATACGCGTGATAGTAGCCACGATAGCCTTTGGTATGGGTATAGATAAACCCAACGTGCGCTATGTGATGCACTACGATGTGCCGAAGAATATGGAAGGCTACTACCAGGAAACGGGCAGGGCCGGCAGGGATGGACTGCATAGCGATGCTATCATGTACTATTCATCGGGCGATGTGATGAAGCTGCTGCGCTTTGCCACCGTAGAAGGGAATACTGAGCAGACCGCCATCATGAAGAAGAAGCTGATGCAAATGAAAGAATTTGCAGAACATGATGGTTGCAGGCGGCAGTATATACTGGAATACTTTGGTGAGCGTGCGTCCGCCTACTGCGGTAGCTGCGATTATTGCCTGAGCAACCTGGAGCATAAAGATGCAACGATAGAAGCACAGAAAGTTTTGTCTGCTATATCAAGAACGGGGGAGAAGTATGGTGCGGATTATATTATCGATTTCATACGCGGTTCGCAGAGTGTGAAAATAGTGGCTGCACATAAACTGCTGAAGACATTTGGCATAGGTAAAGAACTGAAGAAAGAAGAGTGGCAGACCATTATCAAACAACTATTGCAACAACGGTTGCTGAACGTGGAAGAAGGTATTTATCCATCGCTGAAACTGAATGAAGCCAGCTGGCGCATATTGAAAGGTGAGCTGAAAGTGACGCTGGTAGTGAAGAAACCAAAGGAAACTGCCGCCAGCATAACAGAAGCGCCACAACAACATAAGGAACTGCTTAACGAACTGAAAGAAGTACGTAAGGAGATAGCGATAGAAGAGAATGTGCCGGCCTACATAATAGTAGGTGATAACACGCTACAGGAAATGGCTACATACCTGCCGGTAACGTTTGAACAACTCAGGAAGATATCCGGCTTTGGCGACCATAAGGTAGCGAAGTACGGGCCGGCGTTTTTGCAAGCCATACAATCATATGCCGCAGCCTACAAGCTGGAAAGTAAGATACAGCTAAAGACACCGAAACGCGAACATGCTGTGAAGAAGGGGAGCGGTAAGTCGGGCATCAGCAATACGCAACGCATATCGTACGATATGCTGAAGGAGGGCTATGATGTAGCTGATATAGCTGCAAGGCGCGGGTTAAGCGAGAATACGATAGAAACGCATCTATTGCCGTTTATAGCCAGTGGTGAACTGAATGCGAATAAACTGGTAGGGAAAGAAAGACTGGAGAAGATAGTGGGCCTGATAAAGCAGACAGGCAATACAACAGCAATGAAGCCATTGAAAGACCTGCTGCCGGAAGACTACACCTACAGCGAAATAAAAATAGCACAAGCCCATTATGAATGGACGAAGCATGCGTAAAGAATAAGAAAGGGCATCCATGGATGCCCTTTATATTTTACTGTATTACGTGATTTGCGCTAAGGTATGCTTCCCAGTTTTTGAGTGCACCGTTTTTAAGTACACGTGGAAATTTATTCATCGCACCGTCTTTGCCTATCGCTTTCATGTAATCGTAGAAAACATCGTTAGGTAATAGTTCTACAAATACTTCTTTCAGTGCTGATGTGCGCTCTACTGCATAGTCGTCATTTATCTCGCAAAGCGTTTCATCAATGATTTTCTTTACCTCGTTGGCATCTACATTCGGGTCATCGCAACCAATGTACCAGCGGTGTGCAAACAGGTTCTCATATTTAAAACCTGCCACTGTAAATTCACGAATGGTAATATTCAGCTTTTTAGAAGCCGTGTCGATGGCTTTGTTCATATTGTCTATAGACATATGCTCGCCGCACAGGCTCAGGAATTGCTTGGTACGGCCTACAATGGCTATCTCTCCTTCTTTGGCATCCGTAAATCGGATAACGTCGCCAATATAATAACGCCATGCACCTGCGCAGGTACTCAGCATTACGGCATAGTCCACATCTTCCTTTACCTCGTTTATAAGGTAAGTAGTGGGGTTTTGTTTCGGGTTGCCATCCTCATCAAAGTTTTCGGCATTGAATGGGACGAACTCGTAAAAGATACCCGCATTCAGTACCAGCTTGATGCCATGATT
>CAMLKS010000174.1 GCA_946480675.1 uncultured Bacteroidota bacterium | reverse complement strand
ACCAATGCGCTACAAAGAAAATGAGTATAGCCATTACTTCAATTAATAAAAAAAAGGGGATGGGGTTTTCGACGCGCAAAGGTAAGCTTTTCACATGTATGATACACCTTTATCTCATTGCTATTTTTTATCCCTGCATGTCAAATGTTTGCGTAAGCCCGTTATATTTGTTAATACACACATCTGTCTTCCATGTTCAAAAACCTTAGCAGGGCTGATATCCGGTTTTTAGTAGCACTGCTGGTGGTACACGCGGTTTATTTTGCTATAGCTGTGCACTATAAGCGCATCTATAACGGAGACTCTTATGAGTATATCTATATGGCTACCAACATCCTCGATAAAGGATGGTTTTATGCCGGCAACCCTGCACTACCTATACAGCCCGAATATATGACCCTGCGCCCGCCGGGCTACCCCCTCTTCCTGGCAGGTATCTACCTGTTTACGCTCAACAACTGGGTGGTGCTGGTGATACAAACCCTTATATCTATTGCCAATGTATACTTCATGCGCCACATCATGCGTATGATAAACTATACCCGCAAATATGATTGGGTGCTGCTGGCCTTTGTGCTGCTCTACCCGTCGCAGTGCATCAATGCCAATATCATAGCGCCCGACCTGCTGTTGCAATCCACCATTCTAGCCTATGCCTACAATTTCATCCGCCTGCTGCGCCAGCGCCGTATGCGTTTTGCCATAGGCATGGGCATCGCCCTTTGTGCCGGGGTCATGCTGAAGCCCGTGGTGCATCCTATCATATACGTGCACGCCCTGCTGATGATGCTGGCAGGTATATATGTGTATAAGGCGCTGCTGCGTTCGTTTGTAGCGGCCATGCTGCCGCTGCTGCTGGTAGTAGCCTATGGCTATGTCAACTATGCACGTACCGGCAAGGTGCATTTTTCCAGCATGCAGTCGTTCAATGCCATTTTCTATTATTACAATTACTATAAGGATACTGAAGGGGTGGACAAGGCGGAAGCCTTCCTGCAGGAAGAGCGGGCTAAGATAGCCACCATGCCCACCTTTGCAGAACGGTATGACTATGCCAATAAACGCGGGCGCGAACTGTTGCTGCAAAATTTCTGCAGCTATATGGTCTATCATATCAAGCACAGCCTGCGCCTGCTGGTAGACCCCGGCAAGGGCGAAATAGACCTGTTTACAGGCAGGCTCACCCTCGGCACGCTTTACGATGTGCATAATACCGAAGGCTTTTACGATACTTACCGCACCCGTGGTATCGATGGGCTGGAAGCTTATGTGGCCCGCAACCCCAGCCTGCCCATCGCTGTGATGGTGATGGTGTTCAACGTACTGCGCACCATAGGTATGTTGCTCTATTTCTTCAATAAACAAACCAATTACCGCCTGCGCCTGTTCATGTTCCTGCTCATAGCCTATTTTGTAATGATAACAGGCCCTATAGCCAATACGCGCTATTTTATGCCCGTATCCCTGCTATCTATGGGCATTGCGGCCATAGGTTACCAACGTGTATTGCAAAGGCTGAAGAATAAGGCTATTATTGCAGGGCTGGAAAGGCAGGAGAGTTATCATTAAGCATTGCGGTCGTTGCGTACATACTATCCCTTTTTGGTGGCGGCACTGGTGTTGTGCTGTGCCATATGCGCGGTCTATCCTTTGTTTCAATACTATGTAGACCCCGATGCTACGGGCTACCTTACCGTAGTAAATTATTACGTTGCCGGCGAATATGCCAAAGCCATAAACGGCTACTGGAGCCCGTGGAGCTGCTGGCTCACCGTCTTGTTTATGAAGGGCGGGTTGCTGCCGTTCAAAGCGGCTATCGTGGCCAATACGCTTGGTGCAGTAGGTTTGCTTTATATCACACAGTCATTCTTTCTTAAATACAACATCATCACTCGCCTGCAGTGGGCTATGTGCATGGCTATGGCGGGCTTCCTGTGCTACGCGGTATATGCCCAGTCCTTTGCAGACCTCTGGGAATGTTTCTTCCTGCTGGCAGCGCTACGGCTTATTGTTTCCGACAGGTTTAAGTATAGCCCACAACTTTGGATAGCCGCGGGCACCATCGGTGGGCTGGCTTATTTTGCCAAGGCTTACGCCTTCCCGTTTTTCATCCTCAATACACTCTGCTGTGTTTTCTACCTCACCCGCGCCTGGAACCGGCGCAATGTAGTACACTGGCTATCGGTTAGCGGGGTAATGATACTAACCATGATTATCGTCAGCAGCCCGTGGATATATGCGCTGCATGCCAAATACGGTGGCTGGAAAACATCTACCGCAGGCACGCTCAACCTGTCGTGGTATCTCGTAGGGCATCCCTTCTATAAAGAAGGCATCCTGCATTTACTGCCACCACCTTATGCTGATGGCGTATCGTACTGGGATGACCCATGGATGGTAAATGGTGCTACGCCGCATTTTTACAGCTCGGCAAAACTGTTTGCACTGCAAATAGTAAGGGTAGGGCAGAATGCCATTAAGTTCCTGAAATGCACAAGTGAAATCTCTGTATTTTTTGCCTTTATATGGTTGATGGCCGTAGGGATGTTGCTATCGCGCAAGCTGCGTTGTTTCTTCAGTCATAATAAGGTGATGTTGCCCGTACTGTCGTTCCTGCTGTTCCCCGTAGCGTTCCTGCTTATCAATTTCGAGCCGCGCTATGTGTGGTACATGCTACCGCTTAGCATGCTGATAGGCGCAATGGTATTGCAGAAGGGTTTGAAACTGCTGAACGGGCAGCGAGTGTTTGGTACGTTCATCGTCATAGCATTTGCGCTGAGCTACCTGGTAACCCCCGTGTGGGAAATGCAGAGGATGGTGCACGATGGCCGCGATGATTACCGGGCTGCACAGCAACTGCAACAATTGGGTATCACCGGCAGCTTCACTTCCAATGCTGTGTTTGGCAACGATGCACTGGTGCGCTCGCAACGCATAGCCTACTTTGCAGGTAGTCAGTACTACAATATGCCCTATGCCGATGTGCCTTCCAATGAATTGCTGCAGGAAATACGCCGGTATGGCATTAAGTATTACTATTATTTCTACCCCGATGCAGTGAGCGCCCAGGCTTTTCAACTGAAAGATGAAAGCGGCATTAGTTTTAAAGAGGTGAGTGGTGGCCGGCTACCCGGTATCCGGGTGTACAATATCGAAAATGAGATTCAATAAAAGGAAGATATATCAGATATCTGTAGGCGAGCCTTGGAATTATGATGGTCCAGATGGTCCTAATATTATTAAAGGTGCGATATTAAAGGTTGTAAGTTCAAACTGTATTGTTTTTAAGTCAAATTCCTTTTTGCAATTTGATAAACACGGAGGTGATATATTAGTATTAAGCACCAGGTACCAAGGTGATGATTTTGCAGCACTTGATAGGTTAGTGAACGTTAACGGGGCTCTTTTGTTGATAGAATACCATGATGCACTAAGTGAGGTAGAGTTGAAGCAAAATGCAAAATTTGTAATCATAGGCTCCTTAGAAAAGCATTAGGCAATAGGTTTTGAACTCCAAACATCCATTAACCACCAAATAACGGCACCCCCGTCCATCCTATTCGTTTAATAATTATCTTTGCACACTTTTTAATAACAACACTATAATATATGGCATCGAAAAAAATACAGGACCTCTTGGGCGACCAGGCCGGATTTTACCTGGACCACACTTGCAAAACCATCGATAAATCTGCACTGCACCTGCCTTCAGGCAACGTGGTAGATGATGTATGGGCTATGTCAAACCGCAACATCCAAACCCTGAAAAGCATTCAGGCGCTGATGGGCAATGGACGTCTTGCAAATACAGGTTATGTATCTATCCTGCCGGTAGACCAGGGTATAGAGCACAGCGCTGGTGCGTCTTTCGCTCCGAACCCTATTTATTTCGATCCTGAAAATATCGTGAAACTGGCTATGGAAGGTGGTTGCAACGCTGTTGCTTCTACTTACGGTGTACTGGGTGCTGTAGCACGCAAATACGCGCACAAAATACCTTTCATCGTTAAGATCAACCACAACGAGTTCATCTCTTATCCTAATAAGTTCGACCAGATCATGTTCGGTAGCATCCGCGATGCGTGGAACATGGGTGCTACGGCTGTAGGTGCTACTATATACTTCGGTAGCGATGAAAGCGCACGCCAGATAGTAGAAGTGGCCAAAGCTTTTGAATATGCACACGAGCTGGGTATGGCTACCGTACTGTGGTGCTACCTGCGCAACAGCGCCTTCAAGAAAGATGGCGTGGACTACCACACTGCTGCCGACCTTACTGCACAGGCAAACCACCTGGGTGTTACCATACAGGCCGATATCATCAAGCAAAAACTGCCTACCAACAATGGTGGCTACAATGCACTGAGCTTCGGTAAAACACACAAGAAAGTATATGAAGAGCTGACTACAGACCACCCAATCGACCTGTGCCGCTACCAGGTAGCTAACTGCTACATGGGCCGTGCCGGTCTTATCAACTCTGGTGGCGAGTCTAAAGGCGCATCAGATATGGCAGAAGCAGTAATGACTGCGGTTGTTAACAAACGTGCCGGTGGTATGGGCCTTATCAGTGGCCGTAAAGCCTTCCAGAAACCAATGAAAGAAGGCGTGGAACTGCTGAACACCATACAGGATGTGTACCTGGATAAAGATGTAACGATCGCTTAAAGTACAAGTAGATTAAATTTCTATTAAAAAGCCGCATCAAAAAGATGCGGCTTTTTTTTATAGGATGTTTTTAGTTGGTTGATTGGCAATATGTTGCACAATTAATCAGTCGTGAAATAAAAGCGGATGCATCCCAACGAAACCCCGATTATTAACGTCTGATTATACAGAGAATAAATGGGTTTTATAATTAATTAATTTTGCTTTAATGTATTCTTTCGATACGCAAAGAATATTTGAGGCTGATTTAAAAAGCCTGTTTTTTTCACCTTACTCAACTGCATATGAAAATGAACACGAACCCTCGTACACAAAAATTCCCCGCCTTTGTTAAGCTTTGCTTCACGTTATTATTACTGGCAGGTTTTTGCCTCAAAGCATCGGCGCAATCTATCACGGCAGCCGGCTATGCTTTTTCTGCCCACAGCAAAACATTCAGCTATCTTACCGGTGGAACGGGTATCCCCACTATAGAGGTAGATGATAATTTTACTTCCATCCCGTTAGGCTTTACGTTTACATTCTGTGGTGTAGATTATACCGATGTTACCGTATGTTCCAATGGCTGGCTCATATTCGGTACTACCGTGGGCAGTAGTGCCAACTGGAACTATAATCACATCACAGGCGGCGATGGTATTGCCCCCGCTGTATTTGCACTGTATGAGGATATAAGCGGTGTAGGTGGCTCCTCTCATTACGATATAAGCGGTGCTGCAGGCAATAAGGTATTTACATGGGAATGCAGGGACTGGAAATGGGATTTTGACGCGCCCACTCCTTCCGTATCATTTCAGGTGAAACTGTATGAGGCTACCGGCATCATAGAAGTACTGTACAAGCAGGAACCCGGCGCAGTAGTGTTGAATTCCAGCGGCGGTGCTACTATAGGAATCGCCAATTCTACCAGCGACTGGCAGGTGCTGGATGGTGTAGGCGGAAGCCCTGCGTCATCATCCAGTACATGGACAATCAACCTGTCATCCGTACCGGCTACAGGCCAAAGCTATATGTGGGACCCGGGTCCTCCTTGTCCTACAGTAGCGCCTATTACAGTTTCTAATTACAATTCTACCAGCATAACATTTGATTGGACTGCAGTATCCGGCAGTTTGGGTTATGAATATGCTATAGATTTTGCTGCTACGGCCCCACCTGCCAGTGCTACACCCAAAGTAACCACTACAACAAATT
>CAMLKS010000173.1 GCA_946480675.1 uncultured Bacteroidota bacterium | reverse complement strand
CTGTTATCATTCACCCATACAGTGAAAATACCGGACTCAGCCGAATATACGGAGCCATACTGGATGAAGTACCCGAATACGAATGCCGGCCAGTTCAACATACCGAACGATACCGTGCTGGGGTACCCACAAACACCGAATACACTAAACGCAAATGTAGCCGTAACCATAGGTGATTTAGCCTTTACTATACCAGTGCCGCTTTCTTTTAAAAAGCTGGACCCTACGCATGGCGATGTGATACAACAATTACGTATTGTGCCGGATGCGAGTATTGATTTTACAACGGGGCTGATCATTGTGCAGCCTGATGGTAGTGTAGAAACGGAAGTTCGCATACATCCGTTTAAAGATATGGATAGCGTTAGCCTGATGGTTTACAGCGAGCGTATGACCTATTTCATAAAAAAGCTGAACCTGAAAAAAGGTATAGACACAGTAGTAAAAGCCACTTTCAATAGCGACTACCTGAAACGTACCAATACCGATAGCGGCGACTTTTACCTGTATGCAGGCCTGGCCGGTAAAAACCTGTATAACAACCGCACACAACATGTAATTCAATATGAACACTTGCCAACCCTGCAATATTTTACTACAGCCTATACCAAAGTGCTGAAGCGTAACTGGAAGAGCACAGCTAAACGCATAGGCTATATAGAAGGTGCGGGTGACCATGTAGCAAGTATATTGCGCCTTGCAGGATTGCAGGTAGATATATTGAAAGCAGAAGATATCGCTACCGAAAAGCTGAAGAAATACGATGCCGTACTAACAGGTATACGTGCCATCAATACAGAAAAGCGGATGAATTACTGGATGCATGTATTGCTACAATATGTGCAGAACGGCGGAACATTGGTGATGCAGTATAATACGCTGCAGGATATGGCTACCGCGAACATTGGCCCATATCCTATCACGCTATCGAGCCAGCGTGTAACGGAAGAAGATGCTGCCATCACCTTTTTGCAACCTGGCCATAAAATACTGAACAGCCCCAACAAAATAACGCAGGAAGACCTGAAAGACTGGGTACAGGAACGTGGCCTGTACTTCCCATCAAAGTGGGATAGTAAATACACGCCATTATTCAAGATGAATGATACAGGTGAGCAACCGTTGGAAGGTGGAACATTGTATGCCCAATATGGCAAGGGCCATTACGTATATACACCGCTGGCATTTTTCAGGCAGCTGCCGGCCGGCAATAAAGGTGCGATACGATTACTGATAAACATGCTGAACGTAGGAAAGCCATAATGGATAACAGCAAGAAACATAACTGGAATACATGGTATGCAGTAGTGCTGATAGTACTGCTGCTGCAGATAGTATTGTATTACCTGTTTACCCAATACTGGAAATGAGTACGATAGACTGGATCATATTATTTGCAACACTTGCCGGCATCATAGCCTATGGCGTGTATAAAGGGCGTGGCCAGCATGGGTCTGACACGTACCTGCTGGCAGGTAAGAATATGCCATGGTATGTAGTGCTGCTGGGTATAATGGCTACGCAGGCCAGTGCTATTACCTTTCTATCTGCACCGGGGCAGGCCTATACAGATGGTATGCGCTTTGTGCAATATTACTTCGGCCTGCCTATAGCCATGGTGGTTATCAGCATCACCTTCATTCCTATATTTCAAAGGTTGAATGTTTATACTGCTTACGAATACCTGGAAACGAGATTTGATAGAAAAACCCGATTGCTTACCTCTGTGCTATTTCTCCTATCGCGTGGGCTATCTACCGGTATCAGCATCTATGCGCCGTCTATCATCCTATCATCCATTATGGGTTGGAATATTTATTTTACCAACATCATAACCGGTGGGCTGCTTATCATATATACTTATACAGGCGGGGCGAAGGCTGTAGCACATACTCAGAAACTACAGTTCCTGATAATATTGGGCGCCATGCTGATAGCCGGCTATCTTGTGGTAGATGAACTACCCAATGGTATAGGCTTGAGCGATGCATTGTATGTAGCCGGGAAATCGGGTAAGCTGAATGTGATAACCACCGAATTTAACTGGAAAGACCGCTATAATATATGGAGTGGTGTGATAGGTGGTTTCTTCCTGGCACTCTCTTATTTTGGCACCGACCAAAGCCAGGTAGGCAGGTACATTACCGCGAAAGACACTACCGAAAGCAGGCTGGGCCTGTTAATGAACGGACTGGTAAAAGTGCCTATGCAGTTTGCCATACTGCTATTAGGTGCATTGCTGTTTGCATTTTATTGCTATCAGCCTGCGCCGGTTTATTTTAATGATGCGGCCTATGAAAAGTATAAAAATGCCCGCCCGCAGGAAGTAGCTGAGATACAAACGCAGCATGATTCGTTGCATGCCATCCATATGCAGTCGGCCAATAGCATTGCCGGTTATAGAGGTTCATCGCAAACAGTGCCCGATGCCCTGGTACAAACATTTAAAGCCAACCAGAAACAACTGGATGCACTGCACGATACGGTAAAGAAACGTATAGTGACATACGGCTACAGCAGCGATAATAACGACACCAACTATATCTTTCTATATTTTGTAAAACACAATCTACCTAAAGGTTTGGTAGGCCTTTTGTTTGCCGTGATATTCCTGGCATCATGGGGTTCTATTTCAGCTGCACTGAATTCTCTGGCGTCTTCTTCGCTGATGGATATACAGCTATTGAACAGCAAAAAAGAAATAGATGAAAAACAGGAGTTGAGGCTTTGCAGGCTGCATACGCTTGGCTGGGGCATCTTTTGTATTGCAGTAGCTATGTTTGCTACACGTATGGGCTCTTTGATAGAAGCGGTGAATATATTGGGCTCCTTATTTTACGGAACCATACTGGGCATTTTCCTTGTGGCTTTTTATATAAAACGTGTAAATGGTACGGGGGTATTCTTTGCAGCTATTATTACAGAGGCTATCGTGGTGCTCATCTACAATATGGATATTATATCCTTCCTGTGGCTGAATGTGATAGGGGCATTGCTGGTTGTATTCATCAGTCTTTTAACTCTTATTAAACGTAGCGCCAACTAAAATGCTGACATATACAAAAGCCAGTGTTGATGACCTTCGGGAATTAAACCTTTTGGGTGTTCTTTGCTACAGTGTATATGCGCCTGTGCTACCGGCAGAAGGATGGCAGGAACTAAAACAAATACTGGAACGCGAGGAAATAACACGTAGCCTGATAGAAAGTGCGAAGGTATTTGTGTGCAAAGATGGAGGGCAGATAGTGGGTATGATATATTTTGTACCCAGCGGTACTGCCACCGAAATATACCGTGCAGACTGGTGCCAGATACGTATGCTGGGCGTTCACCCTGAATATAATGGTAAAGGAATAGCCAAACAGCTAATAGAACAATGTATAATGCAAGCACGAGAAAGTGGTGAACATACGATAGCGCTTCATACATCTGAATTCATGGACGCTGCGCGGCATTTATATGTACAATACGGCTTTAGCATACAGAAAGAAATATCACCCAGGTTTGGCATGCGGTATTGGCTGTATACGTTGTCTTTAGATTAGTATTAGTTTTGCGCTATGAATACCGCATTTACATACGAACAGGCATCTGAAATTTGTGAAGATTTTGAAGACCTTGTTGATACCGACCTTCGCATATTATCTAACGACGAGCTGATAGATTGTGTAATAGAACATGTAGTGATGGTGCCCTATTCAGAAGAGGATAAATACACCTTTATGCAATTGTACAAAGAAAGCGGAAATCCTGCCGATGCGCTACAGCAATATAAAGGTGACACCTATGATGTACTCATCATTGCACATAACCTAAAAAACAATGCTGATATAATCACACAAACTATAGGCGACTATATCAGCAGTAATGGTGTTCGTTATAACTTTCCCGAGGCTTAACTTACCTGCAGTACCTTAGTTGGCTCCAGGTTGGCATTGCGTATAGATACATTACGTGCTACATTCTGCGCCAGTTCTTTGAATATTTCCTGTGTAACAGATTCATCATCAAGAATGGCTGGTATACCTTTATCACCACCTTCCCGTATGCTTTGCACCAATGGTATTTCACCGAGGAATGGCAATTCAAATTGTTCCGCCATTTGTTTCGCACCACCTTTGCCAAAGAGATAATATTTATTCTCCGGTAATTCAGCAGGTGTGAAGTAGGCCATGTTTTCAACAATACCCAGTATAGGTATTTTAATATTTTCCTGCTTGAACATCATAATAGCCTTCCTGGCATCGGCAGCAGCTACTGCCTGTGGCGTAGATACGATAACCGCACCAGTTACCGGCACAGCCTGTACCAATGTAAGGTGCACATCACCCGTGCCAGGTGGCAGGTCTATCACCAGGTAATCCAGTTCTTGCCAGTGTACATCTGTAATAAATTGCTTTAAAGCAGAGCTGGCCATCGGGCCGCGCCATATCACAGCTTGTTTTTCATCTATCAGCAAGCCTATAGACATCGCTTTGATACCAAAGCGCTGCATAGGTACTATTTTACCCTTACCATCTACCTGTGTCATCATCGGGCGCTCATCGCGCATGCCCAGCATAATAGGTATAGACGGTCCGTATATATCCGCATCCAGTAACCCAACAGCTGCACCTTCCTGCGCAAGGCCCAGTGCAAGGTTTACGGCTACCGTAGACTTACCTACACCGCCCTTGCCCGATGCTACCATAATGATATTCTTAACACCCGGCAATACCGACTTGCTATCTGTACGATTAGTATTTACATTGGCCGTCAGGTTCACAGTTACCACAGCTTCTTTATCCACAAGTAGTTTCACCGCATTGATGCATGCTTTTTCTATCATGTCTTTTAGTGGGCATGCAGGTGTGGTAAGCACAACTGTGAACGATATATTTTTACCCTCAACTACCACATCATGCACCATATTCAGCGTAACAAGGTCTTTACCCAGATCTGGCTCCTGAACATTACTCAATGCCTTTATTACCGCTTCTTTTGTTATCATACTAAACCTTTGTTAAAGTGACTGTAAAGTGCCGCAAAAATACGTTATACCTGCTTTCTTTGTGAAACTAAATACTAATACTGCTATTAATAGTTTTATTGGTAATATTGATTGAAGCCTTGCACAAAGAGTATGTGCAAAGAGCTTAACTTTGAGCAACATGCATAGTAAATTCCGTTCCCTCTGTATCGCAACCATGTGTTGTATAGCCCTGGCAAAAACAGCATCGGCGCAAGACCCATATGAGAATATTGTGCAGATAAATGGTGTTACTATGACGGCCGATAGCCTGCGTGCTGTACCCAATGTTACAGTGCTTGTGAAAAACAAGAACCGTGGTGTAGAATCGAGCAATCTGGGTGTTTTTTCTATTGTTGCTTATAAAGGTGATACCTTGCAATTTTCTCAATTAGGTTTTAGAGGGAAGGAATATGTGATACCCAAAGATATTAAGGGCCACTATTTCTCATTGATTCAATTAATGGTGCAGGATACTTTTTACCTGCCGGAAACTATTATCCGCCCATTACCATCGCGCGAGCAGTTTGACTATGCGTTCAAACACTGGCGTATACCTGATGATAAGTATGAAATAGCACGTAAAAACACCAATGCTTTAATGTTGCGTGCATTAGCCTATACTTTACCGAGAGACGGGCGCGAAAATCAGTCAGCGTATCAGAATATCCAATCCCAAAATGCTGTTTACTATGGCCAGCAAAAGCCGATGAATGTATTTAGCCCGCTTGCCTGGGCAGAATTCTTTGAAGCGTGGAAGCGAGGGGATTTCAGGAAGAATAAATTTTAGAAGATACTACACACCATCCAAGTCTATTTAATTAGCTAAAGCCGGTAATAGCCGGCTTTTATTATGCGTAGTGGTTGCTGTTTATCAGAGCG
>CAMLKS010000172.1 GCA_946480675.1 uncultured Bacteroidota bacterium | reverse complement strand
TACAGAAGGAAATAGAAGATGGTCTGGCTACCGGCTTTGCTGCCGGCCCTATTATGCCCGATACCGATGAAGAGGTACGCGATGTGTATGCACCGCACAATGGTGCAGCCGTAGCGCCTGCTACCGGTGCACGCAGTGAGAAGAAGTTTATACAAGCGCTGAGCGATGGACTGCGTCAAAGCATGGAAAAGCATGACAACCTGGTGCTGATGGGGCAGGATATAGCCGAATACGGCGGTGCCTTCAAAGTGACCGATGGTTTTGTAGCACAGTTTGGCAAAGGGCGTGTGCGCAATACACCGCTGTGTGAAAGCGCTATCGTGGGTGCGGCACTGGGCCTTTCTATCAAAGGCTTTAAGTCGATGATGGAGATGCAGTTTGCCGATTTCGTAACGGTGGGCTTCAACCAGATCATCAACAACCTGGCCAAGATACACTACCGCTGGGGGCAAAATGCTGATGTGGTAGTGCGTATGCCTACAGGTGGTGGCGTGGGTGCAGGCCCTTTCCATTCGCAGAGCAATGAAGCATGGTTTACGCATACACCGGGTCTGAAGGTGGTATATCCATCTACACCAGAGGATGCGAAGGGCCTTATTATAGCAGCTATAGAAGACCCGAACCCGGTAATGTTCTTCGAGCATAAGGCACTGTACCGCAGCATTAGCGGCATGGTGCCTGATGATTATTATACCATAGAAATAGGCAAGGCGCGACTGGTGCAGGAAGGCAGCGATGTGAGCATCATTACCTACGGTAGTGGTGTGCACTGGGCTACCGACTATGCCGCCGCTCATCCTGATACATCTTTCGACATACTGGACCTGCGTAGCTTACTGCCACTGGACTATGATGCCATCCGTGCATCTGTAAAGCGCACGGGTAAAGTGCTGCTGCTGCATGAAGATACACTGATAGGTGGCATCGGCGGCGAAATAGCTGCTTGGATATCGGAGAACTGTTTTGAGCTATTAGATGCACCAATCGTGCGCTGCGCCAGTATGGATACGCCGGTACCATTTGCCATAGAGCTGGAACAAAACTTCCTGGCAAAGAAAAGGCTGGGTGAAAGCGTGCAAAAACTACTGGCGTACTAAAAAGGCTTTATTAATTTCGTACAGAATACAGACACTATTATGCGTATCCCCTTTGTATTGGCTATATTATCTGCTGCTATCATACTGCAATCGTGCGGTACTGAAAATCCTAACAGGGGTAAGCCGATAGTGCTGGGCGACCCTGCCACTATCGTTACAGAAACGGACTCGCAATACCTGCAAGACTTTGTGGCCGATGTGCGCCCGCTGCAACCTGTAGCTGCGCCGTCTACTGAGACACAGCAACCGGCTACAGACACAACAGCGAAGCAACCAGAGAAAGGAGCTACACCGGAGCCTGAAAAGAAAGAACCGGAGCAGCCTAAAGAAGAGCCCCGGCAGGAATTAAAAGGCAATGGCTTAAAAGCCAACTTTAAAGAAGTAAGCATCCTGATACCTAACCTTACTACCCGATCTTACAAAAAACAGGACCTGAGCAAAGCCAGTGGCGCCAGCTTCGAGATGACGGGTGGCAAGCTGAATGGCAACCAGATAAAACTAAGTGGCGGTAAAGTAACCCGCGTATCGCAACGCTACCAGACGGTGATCGTAGTAAAGAATGAGCTGGGTACACTGGTGCTTGACCAACTGAGCCGTACTACAAACTGGCAGGCTTTGAAAGGTGGCAACAATAGCTATACCATCAGCGGGCTGGATGATAAGCGACTGGAGTATGTGAAGGCAAGCCCTGGTAGCATAAAGAATGCGGTAACACGTGCTGTAAAGAACAAACGCATGAGCCGCGCTATGCAGCAGAAGTGGATCAATAGTGTGCGGAATGTAAAGGCCGCGAACCAGAAGCCATTGACAGTAGAGCTACGTAGCGTGATGTGGAAGATAGATGGCAAAGATGCATCAGGCAGGGCTTTCCAGAAGCAATTGAGATTGGATATACCCCTGTAATCCTCAAGCTTATTAAATATAAAGAGGCTGCATAGTATTGCAGCCTCTTTTATTATCAGTACTTACTAGTCTATGGTAGCGATACACTTCAACTCTATGGCTATGGGTGTAGGCAGGGAGTTGATCTCTACCGTAGTGCGGCAGGGTTGATTGTCTTTAAAGTACTCCGCGTATATCTTATTGTAAGTAGCAAAGTCGCGCTTCATGTTTACCAGGAAGACAGTTACATCTACCAGCTTATCCCAACTGCTGCCGCTTTCTTCCAACACGATGCGTACGTTATCAAATACATTGCGGCACTGGGCAGCAAAGTCAAACTCCTGGAAGTTGCCATTCTTATCCAGCACCAGCCCGGGTATGTCATTAGTAACGGTGCGTGGGCCTATGCCTGAAAGGAACAGCAGGTTGCCTACACGGCGTGCATGTGGATAGAGGCCAACCGGCGCAGGTGCTTTATCTGTGGAAATACGTTCGCTCATAAAGTCAAAGTTCAAAAGTTAAAACCAAAAATTATAAATCAATGCACACATTCTTTACATCGGTGAAGAACTTCAGGGCTTCCCAGCCACCTTCGCGGCCTACGCCCGAGTTTTTAAAGCCACCGAAAGGTGTGCGCAGATCGCGCAGCAGCCAGCAGTTTACCCATATAATGCCGCTATGCACTTTGGCAGCCATACGGTTGGCACGGCTCACATCCTGTGTCCATATGGTAGCCGCCAGGCCATAGTCGCTGGCATTGGCCAGTTGCAGAGCCTCATCTTCCGTTTTGAAAGATTGCAGCGTCACTACCGGGCCAAATATCTCTTCCATATTGGTGCGGCACGACGGGCCCAGGCCTTCTATAATGGTAGGCTCTATAAAGTAACCATTCTCGCAACGGCCGGTGCCTTTTATGGCATTGCCGCCCAGCAATATCTTGCCGCCTTCTTCCTTCGCTGTTTCTATGCAGCTGATGACTTTATCGAAATGCACTTTGCTTACCACGGCACCTTGCCTGCTGTTCTCATCCAGCGGATCGCCCACGGTTAGTTTTTTAGCACGCTCTACAAACTCGGCTTTGAATTTTTCGTAGATGCTTTCTTCTATCAATATACGGCTGCCGCACAGGCATATCTGCCCCTGGTTGGCAAAAGAAGATTGCAGCGTGGTGCGCATCATCTTATCCCAATCGCAATCGGCGAATATCAGGTTTGGGTTTTTACCACCCAACTCCAGCGATATCTTTTTGAACATAGGTGCTGCTGTGGCAGCTATGTCTTTACCCGCGCGCGTGCTACCGGTAAAGGATATAGCCTTTATTTCAGGATGCGCTACGATGGCCGAACCACAGTTAGGGCCATTGCCATGCACAATGTTCAGCACACCGGCAGGCAGGCCCGCTTCTTTACATATTACACTCAGCAGGTAGCCCGTCATAGGTGTTACCTCGCTGGGCTTGGCTATTACGCAGTTGCCTGCGGCCAGTGCGGGGGCTATCTTCCAGGTAAAGAGATATAGCGGCAGGTTCCACGGAGAAATGCAACCCACTACGCCAATAGGCTGGCGCAGCGTATAGTTTACCGTGCCGTTTTCCATATTGTGGCTTTCGGTAGAAAAGTGCATCAGCCCTGTAGCAAAGAAGCGGAAGTTGCTGGATGCGCGTGGTATATCCACCTTCTTGCTCAGCCACAGGGGCTTACCATTATCATTGGTTTCCGCTAGTGCCAGTGCGTCCAGGTTCTGGTCTATCAGCTCGGCTATGCGATTCAGTATCTTAAAACGCTCTTCGGCAGGTGTGGTACTCCAGCCGGTAAATGCTGCTTTGGCGGCCCCTACAGCTTCTTCCACATCCTTGCTGTCGCTATCGGGT
The DNA here is from genome assembly GCA_946480675.1 of uncultured Bacteroidota bacterium. The sequence continues at coordinate 2,048 of CAMLKS010000172.1, read as the reverse complement.
ATCTGGCTGTAAACCTCGCCTGTGGCAGGGTTTACGTTATCCATATACTTACCATTGATGGGCGCAGATAGGCTGCCACCTATATAATTGGCTATTTTCTCAGGAATCTTCAAATCCATGGGTGCAAAGGTACGGTGTTGGCGTTAAAAAGGGATTTGTTGTGTTTTGTTGTGAATTTTCAAGTTTCTGATTCGTGCTATTGATAATCAATGGCTAAGGGTACCAATTTGTTGTGAAATGTTGTGTTTTGTTGCAAATGTTGCTCCTGATTGTAGAATCTATGTGCGATGTGTTGTTCTTTTTTGCTTCTCCAAAAAAGAACCAAAAAAAGAGCCCGACAATCAATCACAGGGTGATTGTCGGTGGCTATCTATTAAGCTTTAGTGCTACTGTTGTGCCCAGCTAATGCGCCTTGGTTATTAATCAAGAAGCGAAATATAATAGCAAATATACAAAATTAATTACTAAATATGCATTAGATGAACGCAGAAAAGTTGTGCTGTCTGCTATAGTGTATGGGTATTAAGATACCTGCTTTATTATATACTGCTTACCATTCAGCGTGAAGGGTTCGCCTTTTTGTTTGCCGGCCATATGCCTGCCAATGGGCGATTCTATGGAGATAGCATAGTACTTAATGCCATCAATAGTGAAGTGGCCCGCACTTACGCCTATGAAGAAATTACCATTGTCGGTATACACAAGGCTGCCGGGTTGTACCCGTTCATACACTTTTGAAACATCTACCCTTTCCAATGCAGATAGTTGCAGTTGCGATTGATGCAGGCGGGCCGTATTCATGTCAATTTCCTGCTGCATCATTTCGCGGGCGGTTTCATATTTATCGCCGGCACTGCTTTTCGTTTCATTCTGCGATGCTTCGCGCGCGGATGCAATGGCAGCTTCTGCTGCTTTTATTGCAGCACTAAAGTGCTCACGGCAATGGGCGAATAACTGTTGTTTTAAAGACATGGGCGGACAAAATAGGCAAAATACAAACAACGCAGCAGCCACATTCAGCAGCATGCATATGGGTTGTTGAAGGTTTTTTCATATCGACTGCATGATGCATGAACCATTGTCACGCAAGCGTCATTCGTTTAATAAATTAGCAATGTTAGTTAAACAAAATATCGAAAAACCATGTTTCCTCAATGAATCTAAAACTGTGAACTATGATGAAACACAAATTTTTACTTACGCTTTCTTTAAGTGCTGCAATGATTTCCGGCTATGCCCAGACTGCACGGGTACAAATCATTCATAACAGTGCTGATGCTGCAGCAGCCAGTGTTGACGTTTATCTGAATGGTACCAAAGCATTGGATAATGTACCCTTCCGCACCGCGACCGGCTTTTTAGACATACCGGCCGGCGTACCCATCAATGTAGGTATTGCCCCTCAAAACAGCACTGCGGTAACAGATACCTTTTATAACCTTTCCACCACATTGACTGCAGGTGCCAAATATATTGCAGTGGCAAACGGCATTGAAAGCAGCACGGGTTACAGCCCTGCAATACCCTTCAGGATAAGTGTATATAACATGGGCAGGGAGGCCGCCTCGAATGCAGCGAATACAGATGTGCTGGTAGTGCATGGCAGCACAGATGCACCTACTGTGGATGTGCGTAGTGGCATCAACACACTGGTGGATGATATTGCATTCGGCAATTTTTCAGGATACCTTGAACTGCCTACTGCCGACTATAAGGTTCGCATAACCACAACCACCGGGGCTACTACGGTGCAAACTTACAGCGCTCCTTTGCAAACACTGAACCTGGACGGTGAAGCCATTGTAGTATTGGCATCGGGTTTCCTGACACCGGCGAATAATAGTAATGGCCCTGCATTCGGATTGTACGTAGCGCTAGCTTCAGGTGGTGCATTAATACCACTGCCTACTACCGACCCTGAAGCACTGGCCCGCGTACAGGCCATACACAACTGTGCAGATGCAGCTGCTGATGCTGTAGACGTGTACCTGAACGGTGACAAACTGCTGGACAATTTTGCCTTCCGCACCGCTACACCATTTATAGAT
>CAMLKS010000171.1 GCA_946480675.1 uncultured Bacteroidota bacterium | reverse complement strand
GAACCAGCGCTTCCGCGATAACTACTATCAATACAATGCATCTACCAACCTGAATATGGGTAAGCTGATGCCTAAGAAATGGGGTGTACAGCTACCGGTGTTTGTAGGTTATTCTGAAAATATCAGCAACCCGCAATACGACCCTTTCGACCTGGATGTGAAATATGGCGATAAACTGAATGCTGCACGCGATGCTACACAGCGCGATTCTATACGCAAAGCTGCACAGGATTATACATCCATTACCAGTGTCAATTTTTCTAACGTACGGGTATTGGGCAATCCTGAAAAACCATCTGCCAAAACAATGCCGTGGAGCGTGAAGAACTTTGATGTGAGCTATGCTTACAACCGCCAGTTCAAACGCAATCCTACCATAGAAAGCGATGAATTGCTGAACCATAAATTAGGTTTAGGTTATACGTATAGCATCAAGTCGAAATCGATAGAGCCATTCAAGCATGTTATCAAATCGAAATCGAAATGGATGTCTTTGATAAAAGACTTCAACCTGAATCTGTTGCCGGCCAACTTTACCTTCCGTACGGATATGAACCGTATTGTGAACGAAACAAAAGTGCGCAACATAACGGGCGATATCATTGCCATACCGCCAACCTTCTATAAAAACTTTACGTGGATACGCGATTATACCCTGCGTTGGGAGTTGACACGTTCCCTGTCTTTCGACTATAAGGCAACGAATACTTCACGTATTGATGAGCCGTATGGCAGGATAGATAATGGAGAGAAACGCGATTCGCTTTGGGATAAAATAAAAACCTTCGGGCGTAATACATTCTATACCCAATCTTTCAACGCCAGCTATAACCTGCCGCTGCAAAAGCTGCCGATAACAGACTGGACCAACCTGCGCCTGCAATACGGTTCTACCTATTCATGGACAGCGGCATCGCAACTGGCGCGTGGCCTGGGTAATACCATCGGCAATACGCAAACCAAACAAGCTAATTTAGAACTGCAGTTTACACAGCTATATAATAAGAACCGCTGGCTGCGTGCTGTGAACCAGCCTAAGCCACCCAAAATTAAAAACGGCAAAGACGATAAAGATGGCAATAAGCCCGGCCTGGCACCCGATAATGGTAAAACGGTGAAAGACCTGCGTGGCAAAGACAAGCCATCACTGGATAAACCGAAGACACCGGTTAAAACCGATGTGGTTAAGAAAGACGATTCTACCGAGCTGGAGAAGACCATAGCTGCCATGGCCGGTAAGATGAGCGATAAGCAACTGGACTCAATGCGCAAGCTGCTGAAGGCACAGGAAATAGCCAAGGCAAAAGCCGATAAGGCGAAGCGTAAAAAAGAAAGGAAACTGGCACGCCAGCAGCGCCGCAATAGTACACCGCAGGTGACAGACATAGAACGCTTTGGCGGCAGGCTGCTGACGATGGTGAAACGTACTACGGTGAACTATAGTGAGAACGCAGGCGCTACACTACCGGGCTATATGGATAGTACCAATATACTAGGAATCAATACATCGAGCGGGGCACCGGGTTTCGACTTTGTATATGGTATGCAGCCCGATAGAAGCTGGCTGGAAAAACAGGCCTACGCCGGCCGCCTCAGCCGCGATAGCCTCTTCAATGCACAGTTTCAGCAGCAGTATGCGCAAACGCTGAATATTACAACTACCGTAGAACCTATCAAAGATTTCAGGATAGACTTTACCGTAACACGTTCGTTCAGCAAAACCCATAGCGAACTGTTTAAGGATACAACCCTTACAGGCGTTGGCGACTTTACGCACAATAACCCGTACGAGAGTGGGTCTTTCACTTCCTCATTTATAGGATTGAAAACACTGTTCAACAAATCGGATGTGAATAGCGGGCCGTTCAGGCAGTTTATGGAGAACAGGAAAGTAGTGTCTGAAAGGTTGAGCCGCAGCAACCCGTATAGTAACGGTGTAGACGACCCGAACGACCCTAATTACAAAAAAGGGTACACCGGCTACTCTCAGGATGTACTGGTGCCATCATTCCTGGCTGCTTATACCGGTAAGAGTGCCAATGATGTAGGCCTTATCGACCAGCGTAATAAAAACATCCGCAGCAACCCGTTCCGCAATTATGTGCCGATGCCCAACTGGCGGGTAGCCTATACCGGCCTTACCAAGATACCGGCCATTGCCGAGGTGATGAATAACCTGGTTATCAACCATGCTTATACAGGTACGCTGTCTATGAACAGTTTTGTATCAGCACTGTTCTACCAGGATATTTACAGCGTTGGTTTCCCGTCGTTCATCGATTCCAACTCCGGCAACTTCGTACCCTTCTACCAGGTGCCGAACGTAACGATAACGGAATCGCTGAACCCGATGTTTGGTTTCGATGCTTCGTTCCGCAACAATATGACCTTCCGGTTCGACTTCCGTAAAACACGCACCGTGAGCCTGAGCATGGTAGATTACCAGGTGAGCGAAACCTACAGCACAGAATATGTGATAGGTGCCGGCTACCGCGTGCGTGGATTGGTATTGCCATTTGAGGTGTTTGGTGTGAAGAAGCTGAATAATGACCTGAACATAAAAATGGATGTAGGCCTGCGCGATGATAAGAGCAGCAATAACTACCTGGCGCAGAATGTAAACATCACTACGCGCGGGCAGAAGGTGATTACCATATCGCCCTCTATAGACTATATTGTGAGCGACAGGCTGACCCTGCGTTTCTTCTACGATCGCAGGCAGAGTATTCCATATATATCCAGCTCATATCCAATCACTACCACACGTGCAGGGGTCACATTGCGCTTCATATTTGCACAATAGGAGCATGACCGTTGTCATAAACTTCTTTGCGCCGTAAATGTTATCTTTGTAGTCCTAAAATTCTTAATAAAATGACAGTGCATTCGTTTCAGCAGCACTTCGATGAGAAGATAGATAATGATGTGGCTATAGAGCCGCGCGACTGGATGCCGGATGATTACCGTAAAACACTCATCCGCCAGATATCGCAGCACGCACATAGCGAGATAGTAGGTATGCTGCCCGAAGGCAACTGGATAACCCGTGCCCCGAGCCTGCGCCGCAAAGCGGTATTGCTGGCCAAGGTGCAGGATGAAGGCGGCCATGGCTTGTACCTGTACAGCGCTGCCGAAACGTTGGGCATCACCCGCGATGAGATGTATGACCAGCTACATACCGGTAAAGCAAAATATTCTTCGATATTCAACTACCCTACCCTTACCTGGGCCGATATGGGCGCTATAGGCTGGCTGGTAGATGGTGCTGCCATTATGAACCAGGTGCCGCTGTGCCGTACATCATACGGTCCGTATGCACGTGCTATGGTGCGTGTATGCAAGGAAGAAAGCTTTCACCAGCGCCAGGGATATGAAATAATGATGGCACTAGCCAATGGCACCGATGTGCAGAAGAAACTGGCACAAGATGCGCTGAACCGCTGGTGGTGGCCATCTATCATGATGTTTGGCCCGCCCGATGATAACAGTCCTAACACAGCACAAAGCATGCGCTGGCGTATCAAGCGTTTCACAAATGATGAGCTGCGCCAGAAGTTTATAGATGTAACGGTGGAACAAGCTAAGCTAATAGGCCTGACCATACCCGACCCTGACCTGAAGTGGAATGAAGAACGCGGCCATTATGACTACGGCGCTATAGACTGGAATGAGTTTTGGGATGTGGTGAAAGGCAACGGCCCCTGCAATAAAGAAAGGCTGGAAACACGTAAAAAAGCATGGGAAGAAGGTGCGTGGGTGCGCGATGCAGCACTGGCATATTCTAAAAAGCGCAAAGCCCGTAAAGAAAATAAGAAAGATAACCTTGCAGCATAATACACAGGATGAACCAGTTTATAAATAAGAACCTGTACGGAGACTACGGAGATAAAGAACAAGCCGGTGGCACAGAGGGTAACAACCACAATGCCGCTGCCGAATGGCCACTGTGGGAAGTATTCATCCGCAGCAAAGCGGGTCTTGATCACAAACATGTAGGCAGCCTGCATGCAGCCGATGCAGAGATGGCTATAGAAAATGCGCGCGATGTATACACCCGCAGGCTCGAAGGCATCAGCATATGGGTAGTGGAAAGTAAATATATCCATGCTTCAGACCCTGCCACGGCAGACTCTATGTATGAACCGGCCAACGATAAAGTATATCGCCACCCCACGTTCTACAACCTGCCCGATGAATTGACGCATATGTAGTTTTCTTTGGGGATTAGGAATTTGGAATCAGGGATTAGGTAAAAACATAACCCAGGTGCAAATTCCCAATTCCAAATTTCTGGAAATAATGAACCAATCAACGAATCAACTAATATACACGCTGCAATTGGCAGATAATGCGCTGATACTGGGGCACCGCATCAGTGAATGGTGTGGCCACGGCCCGGTGCTGGAGCAGGATATAGCGCTAACCAATACCGCGCTCGATCACCTGGGGCAGGCGCGCAGCTTTTACCAGCATGCGGCAGAACAGTTCAACCTGATGCCTGCCGAGGTAAAGAAACAACAATTTGCTTCCCCTGCGCTGCAGCAAAAGATAGATAAAGGAGAGAGCCTGGATGAAGATGACCTGGCTTACCTGCGCGATGGCTGGGATTTCAGGAACGTATTGCTGGTAGAACAGCCCAATAAAGACTGGGCATATACCGTAGTACGGTCTTTTTTTGCAGATGTTTTCAACTTCTATTTTTATAAAGAACTGCAAAAAAGCAAAGACACCGTATTGGCAGCTATTGCAGAAAAATCGCTGAAGGAAGTGACCTATCACCTGCGCTGGAGCAGCGAGTGGATAATACGCCTGGGCGATGGCACGGAAGAAAGCCACGAGCGCATGCAAACAGCGCTGAACGAGCGCTGGGCATATAGTGGAGAACTGTTTGAAATGAGCGCAGCCGATAAGGCAATGGCAGAAGCCGGTATAGGTGTAGATGTTGCTGCCATCAAACCGCTGTGGGATGCGCATGTGGATGGCATACTGCAGGAAGCTACCCTTGAAAAGCCTGCCAATAAATGGATGCAGAGCGGTGGCAAAGATGGCCGCCATAGCGAGCACCTGGGCTATATACTGGCCGAGCTACAGTTTATGCAGCGTGCATACCCCAATATGGAGTGGTAATATTATAGCAGTATCTTACAGCTATGAACCCATGGCAACGATATAAATGGTCATTGGCAGCAATGGCCTTTGCCGCCCTGCTCACCACCCTTGTGCTCACCAATATGGTGCTGGAGCCATCGCATGTGATTATTGGCCTCGATGGCGATTCCATAAAAAACTTTTACACTTACCTGTATCATACCCTGTATGATAATAACCTTTGGTTTACAGGTATGAACTATCCCTACGGGGAGCATGCCATATATACAGATGGCATGCCTGCGCTTTCCACGCTTGTAATATGGATGAGAGATACCTTTCACCTGCAGCACGATACGATTGTAGCAGCATTTTATGTCACGCTTGCCCTTGGTTATGGGCTCGGCATTTTTTATGTGTATAAGCTTTTTGTGCATTTTGGTGTAAAGTCGTGGTGGGCCATTGTTTTTGCGGGGCTTGTTATTATTCTTTCTCCCCAGCAAACGCGATTGGGTGGCCATTTCGGTTTGGGCATGTTGTGTACCATCCCTATGTTGTGGTATTGGCTGGCGCGGTATGATAGTACACCGCACTGGCGTTATGCGGTGTACGTGGCTGTGTTCGGTTTCGTCATAGCATTTATACATCCGTATTTTCTGGCAGTATCTTTTCTGCTAACAGGTGTATATATACTTACCTGCTTTTTTTATGGTAAGCGCACATTTCGTGAACGCCTGCTTTTTATATGGCCAATAGTGCTGGCATTAATCGTGGCTTTTGCCGCGGTGAAGGGTGTACTGTATGCTACCGACCC